>NZ_SSDQ01000109.1:0-79634 GCF_004794315.1 Microbacterium sp. PF5
ACGAGCCCCGCCGCGGCGCGCCACGCCGCGCGTGCGACCTCGGGGTCGTCGTCGCGCAGCAGCTCGGTCGACACCGCGGGCCAGGCGCGACGGTCGCCGATCTTCGACAGCGTGTGCAGGGCCTGGCTCCTGGCCTGCGCCACGGGTGACCGCAGCTCCGGCAGGAGACGGTCCACGGTCGGCTCAGCGTCGTGTCGGGTGAGTGCCCACGTGAGCATGTCGCGCACGAAGAAGTCGGGCTCCACCGCGCTCTGCTCGACGAGCACGTCGATGTAGCAGGGGTTCGGCATGGTGCCGGCCGTGAGAGCGGCCTGCAGGCGCGCCGAGGACGCGGTCGACTGCAGGGCAGCGCGCAGTCGCGACGCCGGGTCGAGGGGATGCTGTTCGGTCATGGTTGCCTCCGCCGTCCATTCCACACCTTGTCACGATGACAGGGTCAAGCGCTGCCCGGTCGACGGCGCCCGCACGGCGTACCCTCGAGGCATGAGCAGAGCACTCCTCATCGTCGACGTCCAGAACGACTTCACGGAGGGCGGGGCGCTCGCGGTGGAGGGGGGAGACGCGGTCGCCGAGGCCGTCTCCGCCTTTCTCACCGTGCACGCGGCCGACTACGACGTGATCCTCGCCTCCCGCGACTGGCACGATGCGGACGGCGACAACGGCGGACACTTCTCCGGCTCGCCCGACTTCGTCGACACGTGGCCGGCCCATTGCGTCGCGGGCACGGCGGGCGCGGACTACGACCCGCTGCTCGACACGACCGCGGTCACCCACCACGTCCGCAAGGGGCAGGGTGTGCCCGCGTATTCGCTGTTCGAGGGCATCACCGACGACGGCGACACCGCCGGGGCCGTGCTCTCGGCCGCCGGAGTCGTGTCGGCCGATGTCGTCGGCATCGCGACGGACCACTGCGTGCGCGCCTCCGCGCTGGATGCCATCGCGCACGGCGTGCGGGTCCGCGTCCTCACCGACCTGATCGCCGGGGTGGCCGCGCCCTCGAGCGAGGCTGCGCTGGCCGAGCTCGTGCACGCCGGCGCGGTGCTGGCCGAGAGCGGCGACGCGTGAGTCGCAGCGTCCTGCTGCTGCGCGCGGTCAACGTGAGCGGGCGCAACAGCGTGCCGATGGCGCGACTGCGCGAGGTGCTGGAGGAGCGGACGGAGCTCGCCGCCGTGTCGACCTACATCGCCAGCGGCAACATCCTCTGCGCGACGCCCGACGACCCCGAGGCGGCCCGCGCGACCGTGCGCCGCCTGATCGCGGAGGAGTTCGGCGTCGACACGCCCGTCATCCACCGCACGCACGCGGAGCTCGTGGCGACGGAGGCCGCGCAGCCGTTCCCCGACGGCGAGGCGAGGTACGTGCACGCGATGTTCCTGGAGGGGCCGCCCGCGCCGGGTGCGGTCGCGGCGCTCGAGCAGCGACTCGTGCCAGGGGAGCGGATCGCGCTGGTGGGTCAGGACCTGTGGATCGATTACGCCGAGGGCGGCGTGCACTCCACGAAGCTCACCACGAGCGTGCTCAACCGTGCCCTGGGGGTGGCCGGAACCGCCCGCAACCTGCGCACCACGCAGAAGCTCATCGACCTCACGGCCTGAGCGGGGCGGGGCGAGGGGGTCTCATCGCTGGTCGGCGTCGGCGGCGTCGGAGCCGTCGGGAGCTGCGGCGAGGGGGCGGCTCAGCGCGCGCGGCGGGAGGTGCGGATGCGCGGCGACGTCGACCCGGCGCGTGCCGCAGTCGAGGCAGCGCACGTAGAGCACGACGCCCTCGCTGGTGGGGTGCCGCGACTCCACGAGCCAGGCGTGCTCGTGGCGGTCGACGGGCGGGACGAGGGGGACGGGGAGGGTGTCGGCGGCGGTCATGGGACCAGCGTGATGTAATGGTCTTATGCATCTCAACCCTTACGGCGAGTATGCCGTGCTGCTGGCCGCGTCGCTCGCCAACGACTGGCCGGCCGACCGGCAAGGGATCGAGGAGCGCACGCTCGCCCTCGGGATGACGCAGACCTTCCCGCCCGCCGACGGCGACCACGCCGCGGTGCGGGCGGTGATCGACGACTGGCTCTCCATCGTCGATGCGCCCGACCCCGACGAGCGCGCCGCCCTGCTGAACGCGCAGCTCGCCGCCGCCGGCGCCTATCCGCGACTCGTCGACCACGACGACGAGGGGTGGCACCTGCACTACCGCGACGACGTGCGGTCGTTGCCGTTCGTGCTGCGCGCGACCATCAACCTCGGCACCGCGCTGCACCTGGTCACGCGCGGCATGCACCGGCTCGGACGCTGCGAGGCCGCACCCTGCCGCAACGTGGTCGCCGATGTGACGCGCAACGGCCGCCAGCGGTTCTGCTCCGTGAGGTGCGCGAACCGGGCGGCCGTGCGGCGCCATCGGGCGCGCGTCGGGTGAGGGTCAGGCGGTCTGTCCCGCGTGCTTGCCCTCGCCGATCTCCTCGACCAGCTTCGCGTTGAAGGCGGGGAGGTCGTCGGGCGTGCGGCTGGAGACCAGGCCCTCGTCGACCACGACCTCCTCGTCCACCCAGCTCGCGCCCGCGTTGCGCAGGTCGGTCTTCAGGCTGGGGTAGCTCGTGAGGGTGCGGCCGTCGACCACGCCCGCCTCGATCAGGATCCAGGCGCCGTGGCAGATCACCCCGACCGGCTTGTGCTGCTCGAAGAAGGAGCGGGCGAGTGCGATGGACGCCTCGTCCATGCGCAGGTGGTCGGCGTTCACCACGCCGCCCGGGAGGACGAGCGCGTCGAACTGGTCGGCGGAGGCATCGGCCGCGGTCAGGTCGACCGCCTGCTCGTGGCCGTTCTTGCCCGTGATGGCGGCGCCGTCGGGGGCGATCATGGTCGCGCTCGCGCCCTCCGCGGTCACGGCCTCCCACGGGCTGGTCAGCTCGCTGTCCTCGAAGCCGTCGGTCGCCAGGAACGCCACGCGGTTTCCGCTGAGAGTCATCGTCTGTCCTTTCGCTGGGGGAGTCGCCCGGATCCGGGCGCACCATCACCCTCTCTCGTCGGCCAGGAGCGCGGACAGGGGGTGGCCAGGAGGCCGCGCGGATGATACGAGGGCGGGCTCACGCGAGGTCGCGCTGGAGGGAGATGAGCAGGCGATGGCGACCACCCCGGTGCACGCCGCATCGACCCGGCCACGGTCGTGACGCCGCACGCACCCGCAGGGTGGCGACGGAGGAATGACGGTGGGCCCCGTGGGGCTCGAACCCACGACCCGCGGATTAAAAGTCCGATGCTCTGCCAACTGAGCTAGAGGCCCGTGCTCCCAGTCTAGGGCGCACGACGAAGGGCCGTCGGCGCACAGCTCGCCGACGGCCCCTTCACCTTCCCTGACTCCTCCCGATCAGAGAAGGCCGTGTGCCGGTCGGGTCGCCCGGCACCTCCCCGCGCTTACTGCGCCGGGGGCATCAGGACCGAGTCGATCAGGTACACGGTCGCGTTCGCGGTCTGCACGCCGCCGCAGATGACGTTGGCGTCGTTGACCATCCACTGGTCACCGCTGCCGGTCACCTCGAGGTCCGCGCCCTGCACGGTCGTGTGCATGCCGGCGATGTCGGCCGGCTCGATCTGGCCGGGCACCACGTGGTAGGTGAGGATCGACGTCAGCGTCGCGCTGTCGGTCTTCAGGGCCTCGATCGTGGCGGGGTCGATCTTCGCGAACGCGTCGTCGACCGGCGCGAACACGGTGAACTCGTCACCGTTGAGCGTGTCGACCAGGTTCACGTCGGGGTTGAGCTGGCCGCTCACCGCGGCCACCAGCGTGGTCAGCATCGGGTTGTTCGACGCGGCGACCGCGACCGGGTCCTGCGACATGCCCTGGATGGAACCGGCGCCGTCCGGGACCTCTTCGGCGTAGGCCGCGCAGCCCGGGCCCACGAGGTTCGCGGCGGGGTCCATCTCCATCGGCGTCGACTCCGACGTCTCGGGGGCCTTCGGCTCCGACGACTCCTCCGTCGTGCTGCCGCTGCCCATGGAACACGCGGAGAGCAGGAATGCGCTCGCCAGACCCAGGGTGACTGCTGCGGTGACCTTCTTCTTGGTGCTGAACATGTCGAGCTCCTTCGAAACTCCGGCCACGGCCTCTCCGTGGCGTTGACCGGTGTTCGGAACCGTCTCGGGATCGGATGGGACGAATTCGGAAAAAGTTCGCGAATCCTCCCTCGCGGGGTCCGATCCAATCCATTGGGCGGCCCGGAGCGAACAGAGCCTGACAGAAGCGAGGACCTCATGGACCTGATCATCATCGGCCTGCTCGGCGGGCTCATCACCGGCATCTCGCCGTGCATCCTGCCCGTGCTCCCGGTGATCTTCCTCACCGGCGGCGCGCAGTCAGCGGCCTACGACGGAGAGGCGGTGCCCGCCCGGCGAAGCCGCCCGTACTTCGTGATCGCGGGCCTCGTGCTCAGCTTCACGCTGGTGACGCTCGTGGGTTCGCTGATCCTGGGTCTGCTGAACCTGCCGCAGGACATCATCCGCTGGGTGGGCATCGCGGTGCTGGTCGTGATCGGCGTCGGCCTGATCGTGCCGCGGTTCCAGCACCTCCTGGAGCGGCCGTTCCAGCGCTTCGGGCAGCGCGAGGTGAAGAACCGGGGCAACGGCTTCGGTGTCGGACTGGCCCTCGGCGCGGTGTTCGTGCCGTGCGCCGGACCGGTCCTCGCGGCGATCATCGTGGCGGGCTCGACCGGCCAGATCGGCGTGGGCACGGTGCTCCTCACGGTGTCGTTCGCGATCGGCGTGGCCGTCCCGCTGCTGGTGTTCGCGCTCGCGGGTCGCAGCGTGGTGGAGCGCATCCGCGCCTTCCGGTCGAAGGAGCGCGCACTGCGCATCGCCGCCGGCATCGCCATGATCGCACTCGCCGTGGGGCTCGTGTTCAACGTGCCGCAGGCGCTGCAGCGGCTCCTTCCCGACTACACGGCTCCGCTGCAGGAGCAGATCGCCGACTCCGAGCAGGTGCAGGACGCGCTGGACCTCGGTGGCCTGGTCAACGACGAGAACAAGGACCTCGACCAGTGCACGAACGGTGCGACCGAGCTCGAGTCCTGCGGCACTGCCCCGTCGATCAAGGGCATCCAGCAGTGGCTGAACACGCCCGACGGCGAGGCGATCGACCTGAAGGACCTGCGGGGGCAGGTCGTGCTGATCGACTTCTGGGCGTACTCGTGCATCAACTGCCAGCGGTCGATCCCGCACGTGGTGGCCTGGGACGAGGCGTACCGCGACGCCGGACTGCAGGTCATCGGGATCCACTCGCCGGAGTATGCGTTCGAGAAGGATCCGGGCAACGTCGCCGCGGGCGTGCGCGACTTCGGCATCGCGTATCCCGTCGCGCTCGACAACACCCTGTCGACCTGGACGAACTACCGCAACCGTTACTGGCCGGCGCACTACCTGATCGACGCGGACGGCACCGTGCGCCACATCTCCTTCGGCGAGGGCAACTACGCGGCGACCGAGTCGATGATCCGGGAGCTGCTGCAAGACGCGGATCCGGACGTGCAGCTGCCGCCGGCGACGGACGTGAAGGACGAGACGCCGGAGCTCGGCTCGACGACACGGGAGACCTTCCTCGGCTCGTCGAAGGACGTGAACTACGGCGGCGGGGACGAGTACCGCCGCGGTGAGGGCAGCTTCTCGTTCCCGAAGGACCAGCCCGACGACAGCTTCGCGCTGGACGGCGACTGGACGGTCGAGACGCAGTACGTGACCCCGACGAGCGACGACGGACGCATCCGCCTGGAGTATCGCGCGGGCGAGGTGCGGATGGTCGTGGCGGGCTCGGGTGAGGTCGTGGTGCGCGATCAGGACGGTGAGGAGCAGACCATCGCGATCGACGGGACGCCTCGCTCGTACGGCCTGGTCGAGCAGGGCGACATCGCGAAGGGAACGCTCACGCTCGAGGTCCCGGCCGGTGTCGAGGTCTATTCCTTCACATTCGGGTGACGTCTGCGCGGGAACGGGGAGGAGATACGGCATGCTTATGGAGATGGTCATCGACGGGATGGACGTCCCGGAGGACGGGGCAGCGCCGAAGGATGCCGTCGCCGACCTCCTCGTCCGCGTCGCGTCCGGTGATCAGGCTGCCTTCGCCGAGCTGTACGACTCCCTGTCCCCGCGGGTCTTCGGCCTCATCCTCCGCGTGCTGGTCAACCGCGCGCAGAGCGAGGAGGTGCTCCAGGAGGTGTTCCTGGAGATCTGGCAATCCGCTTCGCGGTTCGCTCCGAACAGAGGACAGGGACGAACCTGGGTGATGACCATCGCCCATCGACGGGCCGTCGACCGGGTGCGGGCATCGCAGTCGAGCGCCGACCGCGATGTGCGAGCCGGCTTCAAAGACCTCGGTGTCGCGCACGACAGTGTCGCGGAGCGGGTGGAGCTGGGCATCGAGGGGGAGCGGGTCGTCGCGGCGCTGTCAGGGCTTCCTGACGCGCAGCGGGAGGCGCTCGTCCTGGCCTACTACGGCGGTTACAGTCAGAACGAGATTTCGGCGCTCGTGGGGGCGCCGCTGGGGACGATCAAGACACGGATGAGAGACGGGCTGACCCGTCTCCGCACGGCGATGGGGGTGACGGCATGAACGAGAAGGACTTCGCGGAACTCGCGGCGGGTGCCGCGCTCCACGCGCTGTCCGCCGACGACGAGAACCGGTACCGCCGGGCACTCGTGGAGCATCCGGAGTGGGCGGCCGTCGCAGACGTCGACGCGGACAGCGTCGCGCTGCTGGGTGAGGGCGTGACGCCGGTCGCCCCGCCGCCCGGCGTTCGTGCGGCTCTGCTCGCCCAGATCGCCCAGACGCCGCAGGGCGACACTGCCCCGCACGACACCGACGCGCACGACACCGCGGGGCGCACCCCCGGGGTCGCGTCCGCCGGTGGCCCCGAGGAGCCCGCCGTCCGCAGGCCGCGCCGCTGGACCCGCCTGGCCTTCGCGCTCGCCGCGTGCCTGGCGCTGCTGGTCGGCGTCGGCATCGGAGCGGTGGCGCTCAACGCACAGCTCACCCGTCCCGCCAGCGTCGTGGCGCTGCAGGAGATCGAGGCCGCGGGCGATGCGCAGCAGGCCACGGTCGAGCTCGACGGCGGGGCCACGGCCACCGCCCACTGGTCGGGCTCGGTCGGCAAGGCCGTGCTCGTGACGAACGGTCTGCCCGAGACCGACGCCGGCAAGACGTACGAGCTGTGGTTCGTGCGCGGCGAGGAGCCGATCGCGGCCGGTGTGTTCGACCCGGAGGACGGTGCGGCGACCGCGCTGCTCGAGGGCGAGATGCGGGCGGGTGACGCGATCGCGGTGACCGTGGAGCAGGAGGGCGGCTCGCCGTCCGGGCAGCCCACCACGGATCCGGTCATCGTCATCCCCACGGCCTGAGCCGCGGCGGCGGGCGTACCCTGGAGGGATGCCCGAGCAGCACCACCGGCCCGTGCGCCGCCCCTCCCACGCGTTCGACAACATCGTGGGGTCGAGCGACCCCGCGGAGGAGAGCAGGGTCGCGCACGCCACGGCCTCCGCGCTGCTGACGCGCGTGCGCGAGGACGAGACCGGCGCGAGCGTGGAGCGGCTGATCGCGTTCACGCGCGAGCACGGCATCGACGAGATCGCGGAGCTGTGGTCCACCGCGCCGTCGCGCACGCTGCCGGGCTCGCTGTGGCGCCTGTACGTGCTGCAGCTCGCGATCCACGGCGACCCGCGCACCGCCGCGCTCCTGTACGACCGGGGGCGCGTCGAGCTGCCCTCCGCCGACGCCGTGGTGGCGGGTGCCCCGGTGCCGGCGAGCCCGGACGAGCTGGTCGCGCTGATCGACACGATCCTGCGCGGCGCCTTCCGGGGCGATTTCGCGGTGGCGCTCGACCGGGCGGCGGCGTTCTGCCGCGTGCAGGCCTCGGGCGCGACGCACACCGCGGACGACTACGAGGTGACGGAGCCGGAGCGCGCGAGCGAGCTGACCACGCGGGCGCTGCGGTTGAGCACGTATGCGCAGGACCTCTCGGCCTCGGCCGCGCTGTGGCGCATGGGCGCGCTGGCCTGACAGCGCCGCGGCCGGCGCCCGGACAGAGAAAGACCGGGCCGCAAGAACGCCTCTCGGCGGAAGGCCGCTCGCAGCGGCGAAAATTGGAGCCCGGGGTTATGCGGCCCGGCCACTCCAGTGTAACGCGAGCGCGCGACAGGTATTCCCGGCGTTCTAGGCTCGTGGCATGACCCGACGCTTCGCCCTCATGCTCGACCCCGTCGCCGCCGACGAGCAGCGCGACGACTACACCGGCACGTTCCCGCAGGTCGACGCCACGGCTCCGGCCCTGAGCGTCGGCGAGCTGAGCACCCAGCGGGGGGACGGCGTGTTCGAGTCGATCGGCGTCGTCGACGGTCATGCGCAGGAGGTCGTGCCGCACCTGGAGCGACTGGCACACTCCGCGCGACTGTGCGACCTCCCCGAGCCGAACCTCGAGCAGTGGCGGCAGGCGGTGCAGCGGGCCGCGGCGCAGCTCGGCGCGGGGGAGTCGGTCATCAAGCTGATCCTCAGTCGCGGCGTGGAGCACGGACCCACACCCACCGCCTGGGTCACGGCCGCTCCCGCCGCGGACTTCTCCGCCGTGCGCCGCGACGGCGTGAAGGTGGTCACGCTCGACCGCGGGTACGACCTCGGTGCCGCCGAGCGGGCGCCGTGGCTGCTGCTGGGCGCCAAGACCCTGTCGTACGCGGTGAACATGGCGGCGCTGCGCGAGGCCAAGCGGCGCGGGGCCGACGACGCGGTGTTCCTCTCGAGCGACGGCTTCGTGCTGGAGGCGCCGACGGCCTCGCTCCTCCTGCGCTTCGGCGACCGGTTCACGACCCCGGCGCCGAACGGCGGGATCCTGCACGGCACCACACAGCTCAGCGTGTACGACCACCTCAGCGCGCGCGGGTTCGAGGTCGGCTACGACCGCATCCCCGCGGGCGACCTCACCCGGGCCGATGCGGCGTGGCTGGTGTCGAGCGTGCGTCTCGCGGCGGCCATCACCGCGGTCGACGGTGTGCCGCTGCCGGTGGATGCCGCGCTCACGGACGAGCTCAACGCGTACCTGCTCTCGCCGCGCGACTGAGGCCGCAGACACGGAAGGGCCCGGGTGCCGTCGCACCCGGGCCCTTGTCGTACCGGCGGTTCAGCCGAAGCGGCCGGAGACGTAGTCCTCCGTCGCCTGCACCGACGGCGTGGTGAAGATCGACGTCGTGTCGTCGTACTCGATGAGCTTGCCGGGCTTGCCGGTGCCGGCGATGTTGAAGAACGCCGTCTTGTCCGAGACACGGCTCGCCTGCTGCATGTTGTGGGTCACGATCACGATCGTGAACTCGTTCTTGAGCTCGCCGATCAGCTCCTCGATCGCGTACGTCGAGATGGGGTCGAGCGCCGAGCACGGCTCGTCCATCAGCAGCACCTCGGGCGACACCGCGATCGCGCGGGCGATGCACAGACGCTGCTGCTGACCGCCGGAGAGGCCGGAGCCGGGGCGGTCGAGCCGGTCCTTGACCTCGTTCCAGAGGTTCGCGCCGGTGAGCGACTTCTCGACCAGGTCGTCCTGGTCGCTCTTGGACATGCGGCTGTTGTTGAGCTTGACGCCCGCGAGCACGTTCTCCTTGATCGACATCGTGGGGAACGGGTTGGGGCGCTGGAACACCATGCCCACCTGGCGGCGCACGAGCACCGGGTCGACGCCGGCGCCGTACAGGTCCTTGCCGTCGAGCAGCACCTCCCCTTCGACGCGGGCGCCGGGGATGACCTCGTGCATGCGGTTGAGGGTGCGCAGGAACGTGGACTTGCCACAGCCGGAGGGGCCGATGAACGCCGTCACGCTGCGCGGCTGGATGTCGAGGGAGACGCCTTCGACGGCGAGGAAGTTGCCGTAGTAGACGTTGAGGTCGTTGACTTCGATGCTCTTGGACACGGGGTTTCCTGTTCTGAGGTTCGGGCTCAGCGGCCGGAGAGTTTCGGGGCGAACCACTTCGCGATCAGACGCGCGAGGAGGTTCAGCACCATGACGATGAGGATGAGGGTGAGGGCGGCGGCCCAGGCGCGCGCGACAGCGGCGTCGGGGTTGGTGCCCTGGTTCATGTACTGGTTGTAGGCGAACACCGGCAGGGTCATCATCTGACCGTCGAAGATGTTCGTGTTGAGGCTCTGCGTGAAGCCGGCGGTCAGCAGCAGCGGGGCGGTCTCACCGATCACGCGGGAGATCGCGAGCATGACCGAGGTCATGATGCCGGCGATGGAGGTGGGCAGCACGACCTTGAGGATCGTCAGCCACTTCGGCACGCCCAGCGCGTAGGAGGCCTCACGCAGTTCGTTCGGGACGATGCGCAGCAGTTCCTCGCTGCCGCGGACGACGACCGGGGTCATCAGCACGGCGAGGGCGAGCGCGCCCATGAAGCCCATCGAGATGCCCGGTCGCAGCAGCAGCGCGAACACGGCGTAGATGAACAGACCGGCGACGATCGACGGGATGCCCGTCATCACGTCGACGAAGAACGTGATGGCCTTCGCGATCTTCCCGCGCCCGTACTCGACCAGGTAGATCGAGGTCATGAGCCCGATCGGGACCGAGATGATCGTGGCCGTCAGGGTGATCAGCACGGTGCCCCAGATGGCGTGCACGATGCCGCCGCCGTCGCCGACCACGTTGCGCATGGAGTAGCTGAAGAACTCGGCGTCGAAGCGTTCGATGCCGTTCGCCACCACGGTCCACAGCAGCGACACCAGCGGCAGCAGCGCGATCAGGAAGGCGGTGGCGACGAGGGCCGTCATGAGCCGGTCCACGGCCTTGCGGCGGCTCTCGGCGATCGACGAGATCACCGTGATGATCACCATGTAGAGCAGGATGCCGACGATCACGGTGCCCGCGATGTTGAAGTCGGCGAGCGGCGTGTCCGACCCCGCGGCGGCGACGCCGAACACGGCCGCGGAGACCGCGAACGAGACGCCGAGCAGAGCCCACGGCGCCCACTTCGGGAGGCGGCCGGAGGTGAGGGAGGCGCTCGGCGTCGTGGGAGCGCTGGTGAGGACGGTCATGTCAGTTCGCTCCAGAGAACTCGGCGCGGCGGGCGACGATCCAGCGCGCCACGGCGTTGACCGCGAAGGTCACGACGAAGAGGATGAGGCCGGTCGCGATGAGCGTGTTGACGCCCGTGCCGTGCGCCTCGGGGAAGGCGAGGGCGATGTTCGCGGGGATCGGCGTGGGGTTCGTGGCGGTGAGCACCAGGAAGCTCACGACCGCCGAGGGGGAGAGCACCATGGTCACGGCCATGGTCTCGCCCAGGGCCCGCCCGAGCGCGAGCATCGCGGCGGAGACCATGCCGCCGCGGGCGAAGGGCAGCACGGCCATGCGCACCATCTCCCAGCGGGTGGCGCCGAGGGCCAGGGCGGCCTCCTCGTGCAGCTTCGGCGTCTGCAGGAAGACCTCGCGGCAGATGGCGGTCATGATCGGGATGCACATCACGGCGAGGACGAGGGCCGCGGTGAGGATGGTCTTGCCCGTGGCGGAGACCTGACCGCCGAAGAAGGGCACCCAGGAGGCGTTGTCGTTCAGCCAGACGTAGATCGGCTGGAGCAGCGGGGCGAGCACGAGTCCGCCCCACAGGCCGAACACCACGGACGGCACGGCCGCGAGCAGGTCGATGATGTAGCCGAGCACGGCCGCGAGTCGGCGGTGCGCGTAGTGCGAGATGAACAGCGCGATACCGATGGCGATGGGGGCCGCGATGATCAGGGCGATGAACGAAGCCCACAGCGTGCCGAAGACGAGCGGCCAGACATAGGCCCAGAAGGATTCGCCGCGCAGGATGTGGTTGTCGGTGGTGTCGAGCTGGAAGGCCGGAAGGCTCTGGATGATGAGGAACGCGGCGACGAGGGCGAGCACGACGAGGATGATGATCCCCGCTCCGAGTGCGGTGCCGGAGAACACCCGGTCACCGAGTCGCTGCTTGGCCTTGATCGGTGCGGGCGGCGCCGGGGTCGGTGCCGGTGCCGTGGTGGGCTCCTGCGCGGTCGTGCTCATGATCTCCCTGTTTCGGGCCGGGTGGAGATGGATCGGGTGCTGACCCGGCGGAGCCCCCGCGTCCGTGTCGGGACGCGGGGGCACCGTGTCAGCGGATCGGCGGGATCAGCCGACCTGGATCAGGTCGATCGCGGCCTGGACCTGCTCGCGCAGGCCGTCCGAGATCGGGGCGCTGCCGGCGTTCTCCGCGGCGGCGTCCTGGCCCTCGGCGCTCGCGATGTACGTGAAGTAGGCCTTCACGAGCTCCGCGACGTTGCTGTCCTCGTACTGCTCGCAGCCGATGAGGTAGCTGACCAGGGCGATCGGGTAGGCGCCGTCCGCGGCGGAGGCCGGGTCGACGTCGAAGACGAGGTCGCCCTCGCCGCGGCCCTCGGCGAGCGGCGAGGCCTCGACGAGCTTCGCTGCGGCCTCGGCAGAGTAGGGCACGAACTCCTCGCCGACGCCCACGGCGACCTGGCCGAGGCCGTCCGCCTGCGAGGCGTCGAGGAAGCCGATGGCACCGTTGCCGGCGGTGATGGCCTGCTTCACGCCCGAGGTGCCCTGAGCGGCCTCGCCGCCCTGGATCGGCCACTCGTCCGAGACCTCGTAGGTCCACACGTCGGGAGCGGTCGCGCTGAGGTACTTCGCGAAGGTCTCCTGCGTGCCGGAGGGGTCGGAGCGGTGCACGGGCGAGATCGCCAGGTCGGGCAACTCGACGCCCTCGTTGAGAGCGGCGATCGCGGCGTCGTTCCAGTTGGTGATGGTGCCGGCGAAGATGCCCGCGATGGTCGCGGCGTCGAGGTTCAGGGTGTCGATGCCCTCGAGGTTGAACGCGACCGCGACGGGCGAGATGTAGAGCGGGACCTCGACGATGTCGTCGGTCGTGCAGGCGCCGAAGCCGCCGGCGGCGATCTCCTCGTCGTTGAACGCGCGGTCGGAGCCGATGAAGTTGCTGCCGCCCTCGAGGAAGTTCTCGCGGCCCGTGCCGGAGCCGGTGGGCTCGTAGTTGACGGTCACGTCGGGGTTGGCGGTCTGGAACGCGGCGACCCAGGCCTCCTGGGCTGCGGTCTGGGAGGACGCGCCGGTCGCGTCGATCGTGCCGGAGAGCGTGGACTCGCTGGGCTCGTCGGTGGAGCCGCCGGTGCCGCCTTCGTTCGCGGCACAGCCGGCGAGTGCGAGAGCGGCGACGGCGCCGATGGCGCCGATTCGTGCGATTCGGGAGATCTTCACTGTGGATCCTTCGATCGTGGAGGGTTGGGGCCCGGTGCAGGGCACACAGTGACGCTAGGGGCGACGGTTAACGAGACTCTCCCTCGCAGGTGAACGGCAGGTGAACGACCGGAGACGCTCTGGGGGCGATCCCAGGCGCCGTGCGGGCTCGAGCCCCCTCGTTCGCGGGTCCGCCGACGGGTCAGACCTTCGGAGCGTGCGTCTCGATCGAGATGATCCCGGAGCCGGGATTCGTGGCGGACACGTGCACGACGGAGAACGCGCCGGTCTCCAGATCGGCGGCGCTGCTCACGTACGAGCCGCGCACGGTGCCGGTGGCGAGGGCGATCTCGGCGAGCAGAGCGGGCAGCACGGGGCCGTGGCTGCACAGCACGGCGGGCTTGCCGGAGCGGATGCGGCGCCCGACGACCGAGCGGAGGTCTGCGGTGCCGTCCTCCCACGCGTCCTGACTGATCTTCTCCGTCTTCACCGGCTTGCGGTCCAGGGCCTTCGCCAGCGGGGCGACCGTCTGCACGCAGCGCACCGCGTCGCTCGTGATGAGCTTGCGCACGCCGAACGCGCGGAGCGGACCCACGATCGCCTTGGCCTGGCGTCGGCCGCGTTCGGTGAGCGGCCGCGCGGAGTCCGCGCCGTCCCACTCCGAGCGGGGGAGGGCCTTCGCGTGTCGGAGCGCGATCACCGGGAAGGTGCGCAGGACGCCGTCATCGACGAGGGCCGCGAACGCGTCGAGGATCTCGTGGTCGACCGGGTAGCTGAGCGCGGCGCGGGCCTTCTTGACGCTGACCCACTCGAGCGCGGCGATCTCCCGGTTGGGCACGAACGTGGACGCCCGGATGGCCTCGTCGGTCGCCTCGGCCGCCCAGTAGTGCACGACCTTCTGCTTGCGTGAGGCGAGCAGGTAGCGGCTCACCCCCACGGGGACGCCGAGGGCGACGCGGATGCCCGTCTCCTCGTGCACCTCGCGCACGGCCGTCTCCGCGAGCATCTCACCGGGGTCGACCTTGCCCTTGGGGAGCGTGACGTCGCGGTACTTCGTGCGGTGGATCAGCAGGATGCGCAGCTTGCCGTCGACCAGGCGCCACACCACGGCACCCGCGGCGTACACGGCCTTGTCCGCCCACTTGGAGCGGGCGATGTCCTCGGGGAGCTGGAGCTGCCGCGCCGTCATCGGACCGCCCGCGCCCGCCGGCGCCGCTGGATCATGCCCATAGTCTTGTCCTGCAGGTCGACCAGCGGCCTGCCGTCCGCGTTCACGGCGTGGCGCTCCCAGACGCCGTCGGCGCCGAGGTGCCACGACGACGTGCCATCGTCCATCGCGAGGTCGAAGAACGCCGTGAGCTCCTTGAGGTGCGCGGGGTCGGTCACGCGCACGAGCGCCTCGACGCGACGGTCGAGGTTGCGGTGCATCATGTCGGCGCTGCCGATGTAGACCTGCGGGTCGCCGCCGTTCTCGAACGCGAAGATGCGCGAGTGCTCCAGGTAGCGGCCGAGGATGCTGCGGACGGTGATGTTGTCGCTGATGCCCTCGAGGTCGGTGCGCAGGCTGCAGATGCCCCGCACCCACACGTCGACCTTCACGCCTGCGGCGCTGGCGCGGTACAGGGCGTCGATGATCTCCTCGTCCACCATCGAGTTCACCTTGATGCGGATGTGTGCGGGCACGCCCGCCTCGGCGTTGCGGCGCTCGGCGTCGATCAGGCGGATGAGGCCCTTGCGCAGGTGCAGCGGTGCGACCAGGAGGCGCTTGAACTTCTTCTCGATCGCGTAGCCGCTGAGCTCGTTGAACAGCCGGGTCAGGTCCTTGCCGACCTGGGCGTCGGCGGTGAACAGGCCGAAGTCCTCGTAGATGCGGCTGGTCTTGGGGTTGTAGTTGCCCGTGCCGACGTGGGAGTAGTGCCGCAGCAGGCCGTCCTCCTCGCGGATCACGAGCGCGAGCTTGCAGTGCGTCTTGAGGCCGACCAGCCCATAGACCACGTGCACGCCGGCCTTCTCCAGCTTGCGTGCCCACACGATGTTGTTCGCCTCGTCGAACCGCGCCTTCACCTCGACCAGGGCGAGCACCTGCTTGCCGGCCTCGGCGGCGTCGATGAGTGCCTGCACGACGGGGCTGTCGCCCGAGGTGCGGTACAGCGTCTGCTTGATCGCGAGCACGTGCGGGTCTCGCGCCGCCTGCTCCAGGAACGCCTGCACGCTGGTCGTGAACGACTCGTAGGGGTGGTGCACGAGCACGTCGGACTTGCGGATGGCCTTGAAGATGTCGGCCCGGTTGCTCGATCCCGCCGGCTGGAACGCCACCGCGGTCGTGGGCAGGTGCGGCGGGTAGCGCAGGTCGGGACGGTCGATGCGTGACAGGTCGAACAGGCCGCGCAGGTCGAGCGGTCCGGGAAGGCGGTAGACCTCCAGATCGGTGATGTCGAGCTCGCGCACGAGCAGGTCCATCGTGACGTCGTCCATGTCGTCGGTGATCTCGAGGCGGATGGGCGGGCCGAACCGGCGGCGCAGCAGCTCCGCCTCCAGCGCCTGGATGAGGTTCTCGCTCTCGTCCTCCTCGATCTCCACGTCCTCGTTGCGGGTGAGGCGGAACGCGTGGTGGTCGAGCACCTCCATCCCGGGGAACAGGTCACCGAGGTGGTTGGCGATCAGCTCTTCCAGGCGCAGGAAGCGCTTGATCTCCCCGGTGGACGGCACCTCGACGAAGCGCGGCAGCATCGGCGGCACCTTGAGACGGGCGAACTCCTGACGGCCCGTGCGGGCGTTGCGGATGCGGATCGCGAGGTTCAGCGACAGCCCGGAGATGTAGGGGAACGGGTGAGCGGGGTCGACCGCCAGCGGCATGAGCACGGGGAAGACCTGCGCGCCGAAGTAGTCGGACAGCGCGCTGCGCTCCTCGTCGGTGAGGTCGGACCACTCGGTGATCTCGATGCCGGAGTCGGCGAGGGCGGGACGCACCAGGTTGGTCCACGCGGCCGCGTGCCGCAGCTGCAGCGCGTGTGCTTCGCGCGAGATGTCGGCCAGGGCGTCGACGGGGGAGCGGCCGATGTTGGTCGGCACCGCGAGGCCGGTCATGATGCGGCGCTTGAGGCCGGCGACGCGCACCATGAAGAACTCGTCGAGGTTGCTCGCGAAGATCGCCAGGAAGTTCGCGCGCTCCAGCTCGGGCAGCGTCGGATCCTCGGCGAGCTCGAGCACACGCTGGTTGAACGCGAGCCAGCTCAGCTCGCGGTCCAGGTACCGGTGGTCGGGCAGTTGCGAGTCCGGGGACTCCACGGCATCGAAGTCGTCGTCTTCGGCGTCACCGAGGCCGGCGTCGGCGAGTGCGGGATCGATCATGGGGTACATCTAAGCACCGGGAGGTGTCGGGCGTGTGAACGCCGGTCACCCCGTGCCGACGAGGCTCTCGTCGTCGTACACGTTGAAGCGGTACCCGACGTTGCGGACCGTGCCGATGATCTGCTCCTGGTCGCCGAGCTTCGCCCTGAGCCGTCGCACGTGCACGTCGACCGTGCGGGTGCCGCCGAAGTAGTCGTAGCCCCATACCTCGCTGAGCAGCTGCTCGCGCGTGAACACTCGCGACGGGTGCGTGGCCAGGAAGTGCAGGAGCTGGAACTCCTTGTAGGTGAGGTCGAGGGGCTTGCCGTGCAGCTTGGCCGAGTACGACTGCTCGTCGATCGTGACGCCGGAGGCCTGCACGCGCGCGGGCTCGGACACCTCGTCGCGGCGGGCGATGGCGAGCCGGACGCGGGCGTCGATCTCGGCGGGGCCGGCCGTCGCGAGCAGCACGTCGTCGATGCCCCAGTCGCCGGAGAGCGCGCTCATGCCGCCCTCCGTGACGACGAGGAGGAGCGGGGCCTGCTGGCCGGTGGCGCGCAGCAGCCGGCACAGCGACTTCGCTCCGACCAGGTCGTGGCGGCCGTCGACCACCGCCACGTCGTACTCCGGAGCGTTCACGAGCTGCGCCGGTTCGGCCGGGATCTGGCGGGTGCGATGGCTGAGCAGCTCCAGCGCGGGAAGCACCTGCTCCGAGAGGGGAGCGTTGGTCAGAACCAGCACCAGGGCCACGCGCACTCCTCACCGGCGGGGGGTTCGACGCCGTGCCGCCATGATAGCGGCCGTGGATGCGCAAGAATGGAGACATGTCAGAACCCGCCCTCGCTCCGCGCAACGCCTTCACCGGCGTGATCGTGGTGTGGGCGGTGGCCTTCGTCGGCACGATCCTGATCGGCATCTTCGCTGCGGAGGAGTGGCGCATCCCCTGGATGCTCGTCGGGTTCGGTGCCGTCGTCCTGATCTCCTTCGCGGTGCAGCTCTGGTACGGCCGCACGCAGGGGTTCATCTTCCGCGTGGCGAGCAGCGTCACCGGCGCCCTGCTGCTGATGGGGGTCATCTCGGTCGGGTTCGGGCTGGCGGCGCTCATCCCGTCCTGACGCCGATCCGGCGCGGTATGGTGGATCCATGGACATCATGGCGCTCGAAATCTTCTTCATCGGCCTCCTGGGCCTCGCGAGCCTGGCGATCGTCTTCGTGTCGGCCGTGGTGCTGCGCAACCTCTTCCGCGGTCAGCGCTGACGAGATCGTGATCGAGCTCCCGACCGACCTTCCCGCCGATCTCGTTCCGCTCTCGTGGCTGATCGGGGTCTGGGAGGGCACCGGCGTGATCGAGTACCCGGTCGGCGAGGAGCGTCTGCAGGGCGAGTTCACCCACCGCGTCAGCTTCAGCCATGACGGTGGCCCCTTCCTCAACTACGCCGCGACCGCCACCTTCACCGGCGAAGACCAGTCGGCGTCGATTCCCCTGACCGCCGAGTCCGGCTTCTGGCGCCTGGCGCGCCCGGCTGCCGCATCCGATGCGGGCCCCGCGCTGCTGCCGCCGACCGTCGCGCCGGTCGTCCGCACGGTCGACGACGTGGAGGAGCTCCGCGGACCGAACGGCGCGTTCCCGCTCGAGGTCTCGATCGCCCGCTCCGACGGCATGCTCGAGTTCTACCTCGGCGAGATCAACGGCCCGCGCGTCGACCTGGCGTCCGACGCGATCGTGCGCGGAGCGGGGACGAAGGAGTACGGCTCGGCCTCGCGCATGTACGGTCTGGTCGACGGCCACCTGCTGTGGGCCTGGGACATCGCCGCGCTCGGCACACCGCTGCGCGCGCACGCCTCGGCCCGCCTCGCGCGGGTGTGAACGGAGAGGGGCGAGCAGGCATGGGCGGGTTCGACGAGCGGAACGGGGCCGTCCTCGGCGACGGGGGCGTGGCGCACTTCGGCGATCCCTTCCGTGAGCAGCGCTGGCTGGCGGCGGGCGAGGCGCTGGTCCCGCTGGACGACCGCGCCGTCATCGAAGTGGCGGGCCCCGAGCGTCTCGGCTGGCTCGACTCCATCACGTCGCAGGCCGTCGGGCGACTCGCGCCGGGCGAGAGCACGGAGCTGCTGGTGCTCGATCCCCAGGGGCGGGTGGAGCACGCCGCCGGTGTCGTCGACGACGGCTCCGCGACCTGGCTCATCGTCGATGCGGCCGACGCGGAGGCACTGGCGGGCTGGCTCACCCGCATGAAGTTCCGCACCCAGGCCACGGTCGAGGTGCGCGACGACGTGGCGCTGGTGGGCTTCGTCGACGGGGGCGCCGCATCCGAGCGGATCCGCGCCGTCGACGGCGCCCTCGTGTGGGCGGACCCCTGGCAGCGCGTCGGCGCGGGCGGGTATCAGTACGCCGCGACCACCGAGCACCCCGGGGCCGAGCTGGCCTGGCGCATCGCCATCGTCCCGAGCGGCAGCGTGCCCGCGCTCGCCGCGACCCTCGACGACGGCGAGGTCGCCGGACTGCTGGCCGCGGAGGCTCTGCGCATCGCCGCGTGGCGACCGCGGTGGGCGTCCGAGGTCGATGAGCGGTCGCTGCCGCACGAGTCCGACTGGCTGCGCAGCGCGGTGCACCTCGACAAGGGCTGCTACCGCGGGCAGGAGACCGTGTCGAAGGTGCACAACCTCGGTCATCCGCCTCGGCGGCTCGCCGCGCTGCACCTCGACGGCAGCGACGCAGTGCTCCCCGAGCCCGGCGCTCCGGTCTTCGCGGGCGACGACGAGGTGGGGCACATCACCTCGGTCGCGCGACACCACGAGGAGGGCCCCATCGCGCTCGCGATCCTGTCGCGCCGGGCCCCGGTCGGGGATCTGGTCGTGCGCTCCGAGGGCGTCGACATCGCGGCGTCGCAGCAGGTCATCGTCCCCGCAGACGCGGGCGCCACGGCGGAGGTGCCCCGCCTGACGCGGCTGTCGCGCCGCCCGACCGCGCCGGACCCGCGCCGCACCTCGCCGTCCGCCTGAGCGGGCGTCCCGGCGTCAGGTCGGGCGCGGGGCGACCGCGTCCCACGGCAGCGTGAGCTCTCCGAGACGCCAGCGCGTGCGGCCGCCCTGCACAGGCCACCCCTGGTCGCGCAGCGCGGACACGGCCGCGAGGAACCGCTGCGTGGCGCCGAAGGTCGACAGGGGAGCCGCGCGGTCCCACTCCCGGTCGAGCTCGGTGAGCAGCGCGTGGATGCGCTCGCCGGGGACGTTGCGATGGATCAGCGCCTTGGGCAGCCGCTCCGCCACGATGCTCGGACGCTCGAGTCCCTCCAGTCGCAGCGAGATCGTGAGGCGCAGCGCCGATCCATCCCGGTCCACGTCGACCCAGCTGGCGATGCGGCCGATCTCGTCGCACGTCCCCTCCACGAGCAGACCGCCGGGGGCGAGGCGCGCCGCCATCGTGCGCCAGGCCGCGGGGACCTCGGCCTCGTCGTACTGCCGGAGCACGTTCATGGCGCGGATCACGGCGGCGCGGCGGTCGCCCGGCAGCGGCACCTCGAAGCCCCCACGCGCGAACGACACCCGCAGATCCGGCGGGAATCCCGTCCGACCCGCCCGGACCTCGGCGAGCTGTCGCGTGGCCGTGGCGACGCGCGCCGGATCGATCTCCAGGCCGAGCACCTCCGCGTCGGGACGGACCCGGCGCAGGCGCGCGGCGAGCTCGAGTGCCGTGACCCCGCTGGCGCCATAGCCGAGGTCGACCACGAGCGGATCCTCCGCGCGACGCAACGCGGTGCTCGCGGCGATCCAGCGGTCGTTGCGGCGCAGCCGGTTGGTCCCGGTCGTGCCACGGGTCGGCTGGCCGAGCGGAGATGACGCCATGCGTCCATCCTCTCCCGTGCCCGGCGCAGTCCGATCCACGGCCGCGGATAAACTGGCCGCATGACTGCGAAGCGCACCCTGATCCTGCTCCGCCACGGGCAGAGCGAGTGGAACGAACTGAACCTCTTCACCGGCTGGGTGGACGTCCGCCTGACCGAGCAGGGCAAGGGCGAGGCCCGTCGCGGCGGTGAGCTGCTCGCCGAGTCCGGCATCCTCCCCGACGTGCTGCACACCTCGCTGCTGAGCCGAGCGATTCAGACCGCCGACATCGCGCTGGACGCGGCTGACCGGCTGTGGATCCCGGTCACGCGCTCGTGGCGACTCAACGAGCGGCACTACGGCGCGCTGCAGGGCAAGGACAAGGCGCAGACGCTGGAGGAGTTCGGTCCAGAGCAGTTCCAGCTGTGGCGCCGTTCGTTCGACGTGCCGCCGCCCCCGCTCGACGACGCGAGCGAGTTCAGCCAGGTGAACGACCCCCGGTACGCGCACATCGACGGTGAGGTGCCGCGTACGGAGTCGCTCAAGCTCGTGATCGACCGTCTGCTGCCGTACTGGGAGACCGCGATCGTGCCCGACCTCGAGGCCGGCAAGACGGTGCTGGTCACCGCGCACGGGAACTCGCTGCGCGGGCTCGTGAAGCACCTCGAGGGCATCAGCGACGACGACATCGCCGCGCTCAACATCCCCACCGGCATCCCGCTGGTCTACGAGCTCGACGAGAACAACGCGCCTACCGGCCCCGGCCGCTACCTCGACCCCGAGGCCGCCGCCGCCGGTGCCGCCGCCGTGGCCGCGCAGGGCAAGAAGTAACGCGCACGCCCCGACGCGAGAGACCCCCTGCCGCCGATCGGCGCAGGGGGTCTCTCGCGTTCGGCGGAGCGGGCGTCAGGCGTGTCCGAGCTCCTGCTGCTCCACGGCGAGGGCGATGTCCTCCTCCTCGACGTGCCAGTCGCCCGTCGCCAGGTACACGACCTTCTTCGCGACGGCGACCGCGTGGTCGGCGAAGCGCTCGTGGTAGCGGCTGGCCAGCGTGGCGTCGACGGTGGCGACCGCCTCGCCCTTCCAGTTGTCGCTGAGTACCTTCTCGAACACGCTGGCGTGCAGCTCGTCCACGTCGTCGTCGGCGTTGCGGATCTGGTCGGCGAACTTCAGGTCCTGGGTGCGCAGCAGCTCGGCGAGCGTGCGCGAGATCTCGACGTCGAGCTCGCCCATCCGCACGAAGGTGCCCTTGAGGCCCTTCGGGATGGCGCGCTCGGGGAAGCGCAGCCGGGCGAGCTGTGCGATGTGCTCGGACATGTCGCCCATGCGCTCCAGGGAGGCGCTCACGCGCAGCGCGGTGACGACGATGCGCAGGTCGCGCGCGACCGGCTGCTGGCGGGCGAGGATCTCGATGGCCTGCTCGTCGAGCGCGACGGCCAGCTCGTCGATCTTCGCGTCGTCGGCGATGACCTCCTCGGCCAGGGCGACGTCGCTGGTGGCGAACGCGCGCGTCGCCTTGTCGATCGAGACGGTGACGAGGTCGGCGATCTCGACGAGGCGGGACTGCAGGTCCTCGAGGGACTGGTGGAAGACTTCGCGCATGGGGGCGCAACCTTTCGTTCGGATCTCTGCTGAGTCGTCAGCGCGAGGCGGCGGGGCGTCCGCACGAGTTCGGGCCTGTGCGCAGGCCTGAAGCGATTGTCTGCTCCGAAGGTTAACGAACGGTGCCCAGCGAGTGAATAGTACGTCTCGCCTCCCCGTCACGGCGCGGAAACCCGCCGGACGGGCGGTGAACGCGCTCTACGCTGGAGTCATGACCCTGCCGCAGCTCGCGCTGTCCTCCCTTGCCATCGGGCTGGTGATCGGCGTCGGGATGTCGCTTCTGGTCGTCTGGGCCTACCGGGCGAGGGCGCGTGCGGAGGAGGAGACGTCGACGTCGATCCCGCAGGGGATCACGGATGTGCTCGGCAGCATGGACGACGCGGCCTGCGTCGTCGACGCCTCGGGACTCGTGCTCGCGACCTCGCGGGCGGCGGCGCGGTTCGGCATCGAGGTCGGTTCCACGCTGGAGAACCCGGAGCTGCGGCAGCTGGTGCGCGGCGTCCGTGCGTCGGGCGACACGGCGATGGAGTCGCTGCGCATCACTCGCGGAGGGCTCAGCCTCGATCCGCGCCTGGTGTCGGCACGGGCGAGTGCGATCGGGGCGCGCCTGGTGCTGCTGATCGTGCGGGATGTCACCGAGCAGGAGCGCCTGGACCAGATGCGTCGGGACTTCGTGGCGAACACGAGTCATGAGCTCAAGACCCCGGTGGGGGCGGTGAGCCTGCTCGCGGAGGCGATCGAGTCCGCCGCCGACGATCCCGCACAGGTGCGCGTCTTCGCGTCGCGCATCTCGGCGGAGGCCAATCGGCTCGGACAGCTCACCGGCCGCATCATGAGCCTGTCCCGCCTGCAGGCGGAGGACGGCCTGACGGAGGTCGGACCCGTCTCGATCGATGAGGTCATCGCCTCGTCCATCGAGGCGCACGTCGTGCAGGCCGATTCGGCGGGGGTGGAGCTCGCCCGCGGGGGCGACCGCGGCGTGTGGGTGCGCGGCGACGCGCAGATCCTCATCGAGGCGGTGGGCAACCTGATCGCCAACGCGATCGTGTACTCCCCGCGCGGCTCGCGCGTAGGTGTGGGGGTGCGGGCCGACGACGACGTGGTCGAGATCGCCGTGTCCGATCAGGGCATCGGGATCGCGGAGGCCGACAGGGAGCGGATCTTCGAGCGCTTCTACCGTGCGGACGAGGCGCGCTCGCGCCGCACCGGCGGCACAGGGCTCGGACTGTCGATCGTGAAGCACGCCACGCAGCGCCACGGCGGCGAGGTGCGCCTGTGGTCCCGGCCGGGCCGTGGCTCCACCTTCACGATCCGTCTTCCGCAGATCGCCGCGCCGGCGAACGCCGATCGTGACAAGAAGAACAAGAAGAAGCGTGCGCGGAAAGCGGCCAGGTCGGCCGGCTCGCGCGTCCGAAACGGAGAGACCGCATGACCCGCATCCTTCTCGTCGAAGACGAGCCCGACCTCGCCGATCCCCTCGCGTATCTGCTGCGCCGCGAGGGGTACGAGGTGGAGATCGCCGAGGACGGTCCCGGTGCGATGGCGGCGTTCCGGGAGCGCGGTGCCGACATCGTGCTGCTGGACCTGATGCTGCCGGGGATGCCCGGCACCGAGGTGTGTCGTCAGATCCGGTCGACGTCGGCCATCCCGATCATCATGCTGACCGCGAAGGACTCCGAGGTCGACATCGTGGTGGGGCTCGAACTGGGCGCCGACGACTACATCACCAAGCCGTACTCGTCGCGGGAGCTGCTGGCCAGGATGCGGGCCGTTCTGCGTCGGGTCGTCCAGGCCGAGGGCGAGCTCGACGAGAGGGTGCTCGAGGGCGGACGCGTGTCGCTCGACATCGATCGCCACACGGTGTCGGTCGCGGGGGAGCAGATCAACATGCCGCTGAAGGAGTTCGAGCTCCTCGAGGTCCTGATGCGCAACTCCGGGCGCGTGCTCACGCGGGGGCAGCTGATCGACCGGGTGTGGGGGAGCGACTACTTCGGTGACACGAAGACGCTCGACGTGCACATCAAGCGGATCCGGTCCCGCATCGAGGAGAACCCGAGCGAGCCCGTGATGCTCGTGACCGTGCGCGGTCTGGGCTACCGCTTCGAGGGCTGACGACGGGGGACGCGAAGAGGCCGGCACCCGTGGGTGCCGGCCTCGTGCGTTCGTGCGGTGTCAGTCGCCCTCGGGGGCGAGGTCCGAGTAGTAAGGGAGGGTGCCGTCGAGCACGGGCACCGCGGTCGTGACGCCGGCCGAGTCGCCGGACTGGAAGTGGATGTCGACCGTGGCGCCGGGCTTCGTGTCGAGCCCGACGATGCGCAGCGGCTCCTCGTCGGAGCCGAGGCTGATGGTCTGGCCGGCGGAGACGGTGACCGTGAACGGGTCGACGCCCTCCAGGGTGATGGTGAGGGTGGCGCGGTCCTGCGTCGGGTTGACGATCGCGCCGACGAAGTTGCCGACGGAGCCGTCTTCGTTCGCGATGACCAGGGCGTTCCGCACGTCGATCGGGCCGTCCTTGTCGGAGACGTTCACGCCGTCGGAGGCCGCGTACTCGATCTTGGTCGACTGCGGCGTGATGAACGTGCACCCGGTCGCGCCGAGCAGAACGAGGGCGCTGATGGCGGCAGACGCGACAAGGCGCGATTTCACGGGTCCTCCTGAGGTCCGGCGGGATATCCGTACCCATTCTATGGGTATGTGTCAGCGGGGCGTGGACGAGGAAGCGCGAACCTTAGCGCATATCCCCTGTGGTATCCTTGAGGTTGCCGAAAGGACATGTTTTTATGCTTTTTGAGGTTGGCGAGACCGTCGTCTATCCGCACCATGGCGCTGCGACCATCATCGAGGTCAAGGAACGCGTCATCAAGGGCGAGACGAAGAAGTACCTGAAGCTCAACGTCACGCAGGGCGATCTCATCATCGAGGTCCCGGCCGAGAATGTCGACCTGGTCGGCGTTCGCGACGTGATCGGCAAGGAGGGCCTCGATCACGTGTTCGAGGTGCTGCGCGCTCCCTTCACGGAGGAGCCCACCAACTGGTCCCGTCGCTACAAGGCGAACCTGGAGAAGCTCGCCTCCGGCGATGTCATCAAGGTGAGCGAGGTCGTGCGCGACCTGTGGCGTCGCGACCAGGACCGCGGGCTTTCCGCCGGCGAGAAGCGGATGCTGGCGAAGGCTCGTCAGATCCTCATCTCGGAGCTGGCGCTGGCAGAGAAGATCGACGAGGACAAGGCGGGCACCCTGCTCGACGAGGTCCTCGCCTCCTGACTTCTTCACGACGAGAGGCGGGTGCTGCGGCACCCGCCTTTCGTCGTCTCCGCCGGTAACGTGAAGGCGTGAGCATCGTTCCCGTCCCGCACACCGCGATCATCATCGTCGCCGCCGGCTCCGGCACCCGACTGGAGGCGCGCGCCCCGAAGGCGTTCGTCGGCATCGACAATCGCACGATCCTGCGCCACGCCCTCGACGGGGTGTTCGCGGCGCAGCCCCTGCAGGTCATCGTGGTCGCGCCGGCCGGGCACGAGGGCGATGCGCAGACCGAGCTTCTCGCCGCCGCGGGCGACCGCGCCGATCTCGGCCGCGTGGTCACGGGAGGCGCCACCCGTCAGGAATCCGTCGCCGCGGGGTTGGCGGCTCTCTGGGGAGACGTGACGACGGTGCTCGTCCACGATGCGGCGCGGGCGCTCACCCCGCCGTCCGTCATCGATGCGGTCGCCGCGGCCGTCACGGCGCAGGCGGCCGCGCTTCCGGTGCTTCCCGTCGTCGACACCCTCAAGCGGGTGGACGGCGGCGTCGTGACCGGCACCGTCGACCGCTCCGAGCTCGCCGCGGCGCAGACGCCGCAGGGCTTCCCGCGCGACGCGCTCGAGGCGGCGTACGCGCGTGCCGCCGAGGAGGGCGCGGAGTACACGGACGACGCGGCGCTGTTCGCCGCGGCCGGTCACACGGTCCGCCTCGTCCCTGGTTCGGAACGATCGTTCAAGATCACCACTCCCGACGACCTCGAGCGTGCCAGGGCTCTCCTCGCGACGGCGCCCCCGAGCACGGGTGCGCGGCGAGACCGCGGCGCAAGCGCTCTACCGCGCGTGGGCATCGGAACCGACGTGCACGCGTTCGGCGGCGAGGGCGACCTGTGGCTCGCCGGGCTGGAGTGGCCGGGCGAACAGCCGCTGTCGGGTCATTCCGACGGCGACGCGGTCGCGCACGCCATTGTCGACGCCCTGCTCGGCGCGGCGGGGCTGGGTGACATCGGCACCCACTTCGGCACGGCGCATCCGGAGTTTGCGGGCGCGCACGCCGACGTGTTCCTGTCGGCGACGCGGCGGCTGCTCGCCGAAGCCGGCTTCTCGATCGGGAACGTCTCCGTGCAGTTCCAGGGCAACCGTCCGCGATTCAGCGCCCGCCGTGTCGAGGCGGAGCGCGCGCTGTCCGCGGCGCTCGGGGGCGCTCCCGTGTCGGTCACTGCGACGACGACCGACGCCCTGGGCTTCCCCGGCCGCGGAGAAGGCATCGCGGTCACGGCCGTCGCACTCGTGGTGCCGGTGGACGGCCCGCACCGCTGAGCCGAGCGTATCCGCGACACGATCAGGAGCGCCGCGCGCCCGCCGAGTAGGCTTGACCGGTGACCCTCCGCCTCTACGACACCCGCGCACAGCTGCTGCGCGACTTCGTGCCTCTCGACTCCGAGAACATCACGATGTACGTGTGCGGACCGACGGTGCAGTCCGGACCCCACATCGGTCACGTCAGGGCCGCGCTGAGCTTCGACCTGCTGCGCCGGTGGCTCGAGCACCGCTACGGTCGCGTCACGTTCGTGCGCAACGTCACCGACATCGATGACAAGGTGCTGCAGAACGCCACACCGGAGGAGCCGTGGTGGGCGCTGGCGTATCGGATGGAGCAGGAGTTCACCGCGGCGTATGCGGGCATCGGCATCCTGCCGCCCACCTACGAGCCCCGTGCCACGGCCTCGGTGCCGCAGATGCAGGAGCTGATCACGCGCCTCATCGACCGCGGGCACGCCTATCCCGCGCCCGACGGCTCCGGCGACGTCTACTTCGACGTGCGGTCGTGGGCGCAGTACGGCGCGCTCACGCATCAGTCGGTCGACGCGATGGAGGCGGCGGAGGATGCGGACCCCCGGGGCAAGCGCAATCCGCAGGACTTCGCGCTCTGGAAGGCGTCGAAGCCGGATGAGCCGGCCGACGCCACGTGGCGTTCGCCGTGGGGTCTCGGGCGACCGGGATGGCACATCGAGTGCTCGGCGATGTCGAAGCGTTACCTCGGCGACGAGTTCGACATCCACGGCGGCGGGCTCGACCTCCGCTTCCCTCACCATGAGAACGAGCTCGCGCAGTCGACGGCAGCGGGGGACGGCTTCGCGCGGTACTGGGTGCACAACGGCCTGGTGACGGTGGACGGGCAGAAGATGTCGAAGTCGCTCGGCAACTTCACGCTCGCCCGTGACGTGCTCGACGCGCACGACCCGCTGGTGGTGCGCTATGCGCTCGCTGCCGCGCACTACCGCTCGAGCCTCGACCTGTCGGAGTCCTCGTGGGCGGAGGCGGAGGCGGCCCTCGGTCGTATCCGTACCTTCCTGGAGCGGGCGGCGCGTGTCGCGGAGGTGGACGCCGCCGAGAGTCGCGAAGACCTGCCGTCGGCCTTCGCCGCTGCGATGGACGACGATCTCGGCGTTCCCCAGGCGCTCGCGGTCGTGCATGAGACCGTGCGGGCGGGAAACTCCGCGCTCGACGCGGGAGACCGCGACGCGGCCGCGCAGGCGGCGCGCGCGGTGTCGGCGATGACGTCGGTGCTCGGTCTCCGACCGAGCGACGCCACGGCCGCGGGCGACGCCCGGGCGGCCGCACTGGACGCGCTGGTGCAGGAGATGATCACGCAGCGTGCGCAGGCGCGGGCGGACAAGGATTGGGCGGCGGCGGATCGCATCCGTGATGCGATCGCTGCCGCAGGAATCACGCTGGAGGACACTCCGGCCGGAACTCATTGGAGCATCGATGACTAAGCCAGGGCGCCCCGGCGCGAGCAAGGGCAAGAAGAAGGGCCCCACGAAGGGCACCGGTGGTCTCGGGCGCAAGGCGCTCGAGGGCCGCGGTCCCACCCCGAAGGCGGAGGACCGCGCATGGCACCCGGCCGGGAAGCGCAAGGCCGCGGCCGAGCGCTACGCCGCGGCGGGCGGTAAGGGCAAGCCCGGCGGGCGCCCGTCGGGTGGCAGCCCCAACCGCACGGCCCGTGCCAAGGACAACACCACCGACACCGAGACGGTGACGGGCCGCAACTCGGTGCTGGAGGCGCTGCGGGCCAAGATCCCGGCGTCGGCGATGTACATCGCGCAGCGTGTCGAGATGGACGATCGCGTCAAGGAGATGCTGTCGATCGCGACTCACCGCGACATCCCGGTGCTGGAGGTCACGCGCCAGGAGCTCGACCGCATGGCGGGTTTCGACGGCGTGCACCAGGGCGTCGCGCTGAAGGTGCCGCCGTACGAGTACGCGCACCCGCAGGATCTGCTCGAGCAGGTCATCGACCGCGGGGATACGCCGCTGTTCGTGGCGCTCGACGGCGTGACCGACCCGCGCAACCTCGGCGCGATCATCCGCTCGACGGCGGCGTTCGGCGGCCACGGCATCATCCTGCCGCAGCGCCGTTCCGCCGGTGTCAACTCGGCGGCGTGGAAGACCAGTGCGGGTGCCGCCGCGCGCATCCCCGTCGCCCTCGCGACGAACCTCACCACGCAGCTCAAGGAGTTCAAGAAGCAGGGCGTGTTCGTGCTGGGGCTCGACGGCGATGGAGATGTGTCGCTGCCCGAGCTGCAGCTCGCGGATCGACCGGTCGTGATCGTCGTCGGCTCCGAGGGCAAGGGCCTGTCGCGTCTGGTGACCGAGACCTGCGACCAGATCGTCTCCATCCCCATCTCGGCGGCGACGGAGTCGCTGAACGCCGGGATCGCCGCGTCGGTCGCCCTGTACCAGGTGGCGACCGTCCGCGCGGCGGACTGACCGCACGAGAAAGGCAGAGCATGGCGCGCATCATCGTCCTCGGAGGAACCGGTTACGCCGGACGGCACATCGTGTCGGAGGCGGTGAGCCGCGATCATGCGGTCGTCGCGATCTCCCGCACGACGCCGTCCGACCCGGTCGCCGGCGCCGCATACGTGCAGGGATCCGCCCTCGACGCGGCGTCGCTGCGGGAGGCTTTCGCGGGTGCGGATGCCGTGGTGTCCGCGCTGTCGCCCCGCGGTGACATGGAGGATCGGGTACTGGAGGCCCTCACCACGGTGATCGGCGTGCTCGCCGGGACCGAGACACGGCTCGGTGTGGTCGGCGGTGCCGGCGGCAGCCTGGTCGCTCCGGAGGGGCCGAGGCTCTTCGACCTCGACTTCCCGGAGGAGTACAAGCACGAGGCGCAGGTGGGCATCGACTCGCTCGCGCTGCTCGAGGAGACCGATCCCGCGCTGGACTGGTTCTTCGTGCACCCCGCCGAGGTCTTCGGCCCCTGGGCCGAGGGGGAGCGGACGGGTCGCTACCGCGACGGCGGCGACGTGCTGGTGCGCGACGAGGAGGGGAAGTCGTACATCTCCGGCGCGGACTTCGCCGTGGCCGTCGTGGACGAGATCGAGCAGGGCAACCACCACCGCGAGCGGTTCACGGTCGGCTACTGAGGGCGGCGTTCAGACGAGGTCGCGCCAGTCGACCTCGTCCTCGTCATCGGCGAGCGAGAGCGTGCCGGTGATCACCGGGAGGCTCATGGTCTCGGTCGGCGGTCCCATGATGGTCGCTTCGTCGCGGCGGTGGCGCAGCACGTCGTTGATGTAGCTGGTCAGGACTTCCGCGAGGGGGATCGAGCGGCCCTGCGCCTGCGACAGGTACCAGCGGTGCTCCAACACCTGGTGGAACACCTCGGCGGGCTCCAGCTTGGCGCGCAGGTCGTAGGGGATGGCGCGGACGACGGGCTCGAACACGCGCGTGAGCCACTCATGCGCGTACATCTCCTCGTCCGCCCACTGCTTGGTCGAGCGGGCACGGAACTCGTCGAGGTCGTTGAGCAGGCGTCTCGCCTGGTTCTCCTCCACGTCGAGTCCCGTCAGCCGGATGAGGCGGCGCTGGTGGTGGCCGGCATCCACCACCTTCGGCTGGATCTCGACCACCGTCCCGTCGGCGGTCGTCGACATGGACATCTCGTCGATGTCGAAGCCGAGCGCGTTGAGGCGTTCGACGCGCTCGGTGATGCGCCAGGTCTCGGCTGCCGAGAACGACTCCTGCGCCGTGAGCTCCGCCCAGAGCGAGCGGTAGGAGGACACGATGCCGTCGGCGATCGCGACCGCATCCACGCCGTGCTCGAGCCGACCGCCCGCCGCGAGGTCCATGATCTCGCCCGCGATGTTCGTCCTGGCGAGGTCGAGGTCGTACGCGCGCTGGCCGTCCGTCAGGCCCTCCTCGTGAAGCTCGCCGGTCTCCGCATCCACGAGGTAGGCCGCGAACGCGCCGGCGTCGCGGCGGAAGAGGGTGTTCGACAGCGACACGTCGCCCCAGTAGAAGCCGACGTTGTGGAGGCGCACCAGGAGCAGGGCGAGCGCGTCGACGAGTCGCGTGGCCGTGTCGGGTCGGAGCACGCGTGTGAACAGCGCGCGATACGGCATCGAGAAGCGGAGGTGCGAGGTGACGAGCGCCGCGGGGAGGGGCTCGCCGGCGGCATCGGTGCGCCCGGCGATCACGGCGACCCTGGCGACGCAGGGGACGTCGAGGCGGGCGAGGTTGCCGAGCATGTCGTACTCGCGCTGCGCCATCGCGGCGGTGGTCTCCTTGACGGCGACGACCCGACCGGAGAGGTCCGCGAAGCGCACGAGATGCCGGGACAGCCCCTTCGGCAGCGACACGATGTGCTCGGACGGCCACTTGGCGAGGCTGGTCGACCAGGGCAGCGCGAGGAGCCCCGGGTCGACGGTGCTGGCGGTGATGCGCAGCGACTCCTGCATGGATGCTCCTGAGGGGAAACGAGCGCGGCGCGGGCGACCGAAGTCAGCCCGCGCCGCGGATGGTATGTCCGATCAGGCGGAGACGACCGGCTTGTCGTTCAGGCGGTCGCCCGTCTCCTGGTCGAAGGCGTGCACGTGACCGGCGTTGGCCGCGAGGGTCACGGTCTCACCGGCGTTCGGGTGGTTGCGGCCGTCCACGCGGGCCACGAGGTCGGCGCGCTTGCCGTTGATCTCGGTGTGGCCGTAGAGGTAGCCGTCGGCGCCGAGCTCCTCGACGAGGTCGACGACGACCGACAGGCCCTTGCCGTCGGCCGGACCCACGGTGATGTCCTCGGGGCGGACGCCGACCGTGACCTGCGAGCCGTTGGCGCGGCCGACCGTGTCGCGGTCGAGCGGGACGACCTCGGTGCCGAAGCGCACGCCGCCGTCGGCGAGGTCCGCCGCGAACAGGTTCATGGCGGGGGAGCCGATGAAGCCGGCGACGAAGACGTTGTTCGGCTTCTCGTACAGGTCGCGCGGCGAGCCGACCTGCTGCAGCAGGCCGTCCTTCAGCACGGCGATCCGGTCGCCCATCGTGAGCGCCTCGGTCTGGTCGTGCGTGACGTAGACCGTGGTGACGCCGAGACGGCGCTGCAGCGACGCGATCTGCGTACGGGTCTGCACGCGGAGCTTGGCGTCGAGGTTCGACAGCGGCTCGTCCATGAGGAACACCTGCGGCTGACGGACGATGGCGCGGCCCATCGCGACGCGCTGACGCTGACCACCCGACAGGGCCTTCGGCTTGCGGGTCAGGTACTGCTCGAGGTCGAGGAGCTTGGCGGCCTCCAGGACACGGGCGGCGCGCTCCTCCTTGCCGACGCCGGCGATCTTGAGCGCGAAGCCCATGTTCTCGGCGACCGTCATGTGGGGGTACAGGGCGTAGTTCTGGAAGACCATCGCGATGTCGCGGTCCTTCGGCGGCACGTCGGTGACGTCGCGGTCACCGATCAGGATGCGGCCGGAGTTGACCTCTTCGAGGCCGGCGAGCATGCGGAGCGAGGTGGACTTACCACAACCGGAAGGGCCGACGAGGACGAGGAATTCACCGTCGCCCACCTCGAGGTTGAGCTTGTCGACGGCCGGACGGGTTCCGCCGGGGTAGAGGCGGGTGGCCTCGTCGAAAGTCACAGATGCCATCGTGTTTCTCCTTCACCGGCAGGTACGTGCCGGACGATCCGTAGTGAATGAAGCGGCGGAGTGACCCGCCGTGACCCGCCATCGGGTCGGGTTCAGTATGGCACGATCGGCCGTACCTGGGTATTTCTCAGCCTCACTGACTAGCATCGAATCCGGCCGCGTTCTGCGGCGATCGTCGCCGGGCGACGGTCGGGGCCAACCCGGACCCCCCGAGACTCAAGAGGAACGATGTCGAGCGACGAAACGCCGAACGTCCCCGCACCTCGCAATTCCCGCGAGGTCGTGCGGGAGAAGGCCCAGAAGGTGCACGCCCAGCAGTCGAGGGCCCGCCTGATGAGACGGATCATCATCGGCGCGGTCGCGGTGATCGCCGTCGGGGCCATCGGCACCGCGGTGACCATGGCCGTGACGTCGCAGGTATCCAAGCCTCAGCTCAGCCCGAGCGGCATGGAGTCGGACGGCGTCGTGGTGACCGACATCTCGTCGATGGCCACCTCCGCCGAAGCCCCCGCCACGCCGACGCCCACGCCGTCCGAGGCCGGTGCCTCCGCTTCTCCCACGCCGGATCCGACCGCGTCTCAGGCTGTGGACGTGCACGTCTACGTCGACTATCTGTCGCCCGATGCGGGGAAGTTCGAGCGCGCGAACGCGCGACTGCTCGCGCAGTGGATCGAGGACGGCGCGGCAACAGTGAGCTATCACCCCGTCGCCCTGCTGACGGCCAGCTCCAACGGCACGAAGTACTCGCTGCGCTCGGCCGCAGCTGCGGCGTGCGTCGCGACGCACTCGCCCGACCAGTTCTACGCGTTCAATCACGACCTGCTCGACGATCAGCCCGAGGTCGGCAGCGACGGTCTCTCCGATCAGGAGCTGGCGAACCTCGCTGGAGCGGTCGGCGTCGACAACGGGAAGGTCGTCCGCAAGTGCATCGAGGAGGGTGACTTCGTGAACTGGGCGAAGGAAGCGACCACGCGGGCGCTCAAGGGTCCGCTCGCCGGTTCCGACGACCTGGTCCTCACCGCCGCCCCGATGATCGTCGTGAACGGCGAGGCCTATGTGGGGGCGCTCGACGACCCGCAGGAGCTGTCCACGTTCGTGATGTCGGTGGCGAGCGAGGCGTACTACGAGTCCACCTCGACCCCCACTCCGACGCCGTCGGCCACGTCGACGCCCGCGCCGTAATCGAGCGGCGCCTCCGCCATCGCTAAGCTGATGGCACCCGCCGACTTGGCGCAATTGGTAGCGCACCGTACTTGTAATACGGGGGTTACGGGTTCGAGTCCCGTAGTCGGCTCCGGACGGCAACGCCCGCCATCCCTGTATTTCCGGGGGATGGCGGGCGTTGCGTCTCACAGCTCGGCGGGGCTCAGGTAGTGGAACACGGTGCGGATGGCGGTGCCGTCGATGGTGTGAATGGCCAGCCCCGGCATCGCCGTGTCGTCCGCGATCGGATTGAGCCTGCTTCCCAGTCGCATCGTGGAGACGATGCCCGGGGCACCGAGCACCGGTACCCCGGCGAACGACGCGGCGAGGGCGGAGTGCACGTGCCCGGTCAGGACGCCGATGATTCGTGCGTTCCCCACGATCAGCGCCTCCAGGTCGCTCGTGTTCTCGAGATTCCACCCGTCGGCGACATCATGCCCGACGGGCACCGGTGGATGGTGCAGTGCGAGAAGGGCGGTGCCGGGGGCCGAGCTCGCTGCGTGCCGCGCGAAGTCGATCGTGTCCGGCGTGAGGTGGCCTTCGACGCGAGCATCGAGGTGCGAGTCCAGCCCGATGACGCGCACCTCGCCCACGTCGATGAAGCCCGACAGGGCCGGGTTGAGACCGGCCTGGGCCTGGGAGTGGAGCATCGTCTCGCTGTGGTCGTGATTCCCGGGTACGACGATCGTCGGTATGTCCGCCGGGAGGGTCGCGAACAGTTGGGCGTACTCCTCGGCGGCGCCGTGGTCGGCAAGATCGCCGCTGAGGACGATCGCATCGACGTCGGGCAGGGAGGACACCGCTGCGAGCACTGCCTCGAGCCGGCGCAGTCGGTGCGGAGATGTGTCCATATGCGGGTCGCTGAGGTGCGCGATCAGAGTCATGAGTCGCCCTCCTGTCGCTGGGGTGTGTCCACGAGGCCGAGGAACCCGCGGACGGCGGCGCGCATCATCTGCTCGTCCCCCGTGGCTCGCGACAGGACATACCCGCCCTGGATCACCGCGACCGCGGCCGTAGCCCGGTCGCGCGCGACGCCCCCATCGAGCCCCTGCTCTTCGAAGACGTCGGCGACGAGACCGATGAGGTCGAGGAAGTAGCGGGCGACGGAGGCGCTGAGCTCCTCGTCGGCCGCGACGAAGGGGTCAGCCGTGAGGCGACCGATACGGCACCCCGAGGTCGCCTCGCGGGGACGTTCGAGGTACGCGGCGATCCTCGCTCGCGACTCGGTGTGGGCGTTCAGGGCGTCGGAGGACGATGCCAACGCTTCATCCACCGAACGGCCGACGGCAGCGAGCGCCAGGTCGCGCTTCGAAGGGAAGTGGTGATAGAGGCTCCCGTGTCCCACACCGCTTCGCTCGATGACTTGCCGCGGGGTGGTCGCCGCCACCCCGTTGGCGGCATACAGCTGTTGCGCCGCGCGTAGCAGGGATTCCCTCGCATCTGTGCTCATAGAAGGATCATGCCATACCTAGAGGTAGGTATGGGGAGGTCGTGCGCCGCCGCGCCGCGCCATTTGCGTAACACTTTGGCGAGTGTTATGTTACTTATGTGCAGGTGGCCGGCACCCCGCCCCGGCCACCTGCGCGCATCTGTTCAGGCCTCCTACGGCCGCCCCGTTCGCAGGAGGCTGACGATGGACGTTCCCGAGTGGCAGCAGGGCTACCCGTATTCGGAAAAGCTCTCCCGCGCGGAATACGAGACCGAGAAGCGCCTCCTCCAGATCGAGCTGCTCAAGCTGCAGGCGCATGTGAAGCACAGCGCGGAGCGGGTGTTGGTCCTGTTCGAGGGGCGCGACGCAGCCGGCAAGGGCGGGGCCATCAAGCGCTTCATGGAGCATCTCAACCCTCGCGGGGCCCGGGTCGTCGCTCTCGACAAGCCGACCGACGCCGAGCGCACGCAGTGGTACTTCCAGCGGTACGTGGCCCATCTGCCGTCGGGCGGTGAGATGGTCCTCATGGACCGTTCCTGGTACAACCGCGCCGGGGTCGAGCGCGTCATGGGGTACTGCACCGATGAGGAATACCAGGAGTTCCTCCGAACCGCTCCGGAATTCGAGCGGATGCTGGTGGGCTCGGGCATCCGACTGATCAAGCTCTGGTTCTCGGTGGGCGAAGCGGAGCAGCGCCGCCGGTTCGACCGTCGCCGCGAGGATCCCGTGAAGCAGTGGAAGCTGAGCCCCACCGACATCGCGAGCATGGACCGGTGGGCCGACTACACCACGGCGAAGGAAGCGATGTTCTTCCACACGGACACGCCGGTCACGCCGTGGATCGTGGTGCGCTCGAACGACAAGAAGCGCGCGCGGCTCGAGGCCATCCGCTACGTGCTGTCGCGCTTCGAATACGACGGAAAGGACGCGCGGGTCGCACACGCGCCGGACAGTCGTCTCGTCGGGCGTCCGTCGCAGATCTACGACCAGGGCGAGTCCGCCGCGTAACGACGCTGACGGAGCGGCGTCACGCGGGAATGCCGAGTATCGCGATCGCGGTTGTGATGAGCATGACCCGCATCGGCAGCAGTGACCTCGACGTCTTCCCCCTCGCCCTCGGTGGCAACGTGTTCGGCTGGACCGCCGATCGCGACGCATCCTTCGCCGTCTTCGACGCCTATGTCGACGGTGGCGGCGACTTCATCGACACAGCGGACTCGTACAGTGCGTGGGTACCGGGGAATCGGGGCGGGGAGAGTGAGGAGATCATCGGGGAGTGGCTGGCTTCGCGCCGCCCGCGCGGTGTCGTCGTCGCGACTAAGGTGAGCCAGCATCCGGACTTCTCCGGGCTCTCCGCGACCACGGTGCGCGCCGCAGCGGAGGCGTCGCTGACGCGGCTGGGCGTCGACGAGCTGGACCTGTACTACGCGCACTTCGACGACGAGACCGTTCCGCTGGAGGAGACGGTCGCCGCGTTCGGCCAGCTGGTCAGCGACGGCCTCGTGCGACACGTGGGGGTGTCGAACTACTCGGCCGAGCGCATTCGCGAGTGGGTCGACATCGCCGGGCGGCTCGGGGTCGCGCAGCCGATCGCGATCCAGCCGCATTACAACCTCGTGCACCGCAACGTCGTGGAAGACACCATCATCCCGGTCGCCGAGGAGTTCGGACTCGGGCTGGTGCCCTACTACGCCCTGGCGAGTGGGTTCCTCACCGGGAAGTATCGCTCGACCGACGCCAGCGGCGAGGCGTCGCCGAGGGCCGCGGGTGCCGCGCGCTACGCCACCAACCAGGGCCTGCGCGTCCTCGACGCGCTCGGCGAGGTCGCGCACGCCCGCGGAACCTCGATCGCCGCGGTGTCGCTCGCCTGGCTCCGGGCCCAGCCGACCGTGGTCGCCCCGATTGCGAGCGCCCGCTCCGTGGATCAGGTGCCCGACCTGCTGGAGGGCGCACGGCTCGAGCTGTCGTCCGACGAGGTGCACCGTCTGAACGATGTCTCGGCGTGGACGCCGACCTCCGCCGCCTGAGTCGTCAGTCGCCGACGAGTCCGAGCCGATGCGCGAGGATGACCGCGTGGATGCGATCGCGGGCGTCGAGCTTGGCCAGCACCCGGCCCACGTGCGTCTTGACGGTGGACTCGCCCACATAGAGAGCGCGCGCGATCTCGGCATTGGTCAGGCCCTGACCGATCGCCAGGAACACCTCCTGCTCCCGGTCGGTCAGCGAGGCGTAGCGGGACGCATCCGCGCGGTCGGGCTCCGCCGGTGTTCCGGATCCGAGCCGCGGCCCCACGTGCTCGAGCAGCAGGCGGGTGATGCGGGGGGAGAGCGCGGCGTCCCCACGGTGCACGGCCCGCACCGCTGCGAGCATCTCGTGGCGCTGCGCGTCCTTGAGGAGGAACCCGCTCGCTCCCGCGCGGATCGCCCCGAACGCGTACTCGTCCAGGTCGAAGGTCGTGAGCACGAGCACGCGGGTCTCCGGGTGGTCGCGCACGATGGCCGACGTGGCGGCGATGCCGTCGAGTTCGGGCATCCGGATGTCCATGAGCACGAGGTCGGGCGCAAGGGCCGCGCTCTGGGCGATCGCCGCGCGGCCGTCCTTCGCCTCCCCGACGACCACGATGTCGGGTTCGGACTCGAGCACCATCCGGAAGCCGAGGCGGATCAGCTCCTGGTCGTCGACGAGGAGCACGCGGATCGGCGATGTCATGAGGGGTCCTCCGGGGTGGGTGTCGTCGCGGGGACGACCGGGCTGAGGGGCAGTCGGGCGTGCAGGCGCCATCGGCCGGGACCGTCCGGTCCGGAGTGCAGCCGGCCGTGGACATGCGCCGCGCGTTCGGTGAGTCCGCGGAGGCCGAAGCCGCCCGCGCCGACGTCGGTGCCGGAGACGCCGTCGTTGACAACCTCGACGCGGACCTCGTCGTCGGAATAGCCGATCGAGACACCGATCATCGAGACGGCAGGAGCGTGGCGCATGGCGTTCGTCACCCCCTCCTGCACGATCCGGCCCAGTGCGTGGGCGACGGACGGCGGGACGTCGGCGGTGCCCGTCACCGTGAGCGTCACTGGGTACCCCGCGCGCTGGGCGGCTTCGACCGTCTCCCGCGGCTGGGCGGGCTCGACCGGCGCGAGGGGGAGCGGCGAGTCGTCGTCGCGCAGTACGCCCAGCATCGATCGCATCTCCGTCAGCGCGCTCCTGGCCGTCTCGGCAGCGGTCGAGGCTGCCGCGCGGGCCTGCGTGTGATCGGGGGTCGCGGCCGCACCCTCCGACAGGGCGACGATCACCGTCAGCGAGTGCGACACGATGTCGTGCATCTCGCGGGCGATCCGCGCGCGCTCCGCGGCCGCCGCCAGCTGGGCCTGTTGATCGCGTTCGACCAGGAGTTGCCGCGATCGGTCGATCACCGCGTCGATGTATCGCTGGCGATTGCCGACGTTCACGCCGATCAGAGTGCCGATGAGACCGAGGACCACGGTGCTCAGGACCGTGTTGAGGCCCGACTGGAGGGTGACGCCACCGGTCAGCAGCAGCGCGCCGGCGACCGCCGACACCGCAGCGACACCCCAGCCGAAGGCCGCCCAGGCCGCGCGCGACGACCCGTGGACGGCGAGGGAGAAGCCCGCGATCAGGAGCAGCGGGCTGCTGCCCGGAGAACCCGCGAGCAGAAAGAACACGTCGAGTGCGTACGCCGCGACCGCCGGGAGCAGCGGGAGCCGCCGCCGCCACAGCAGCGCGGCACAGGCGGCGAGGACGGCCAGGGGCCAGACGATCGCACGGACGACGGCCCACGGCTCCGGCAGGGCGTCCAGACGCGCGGCCGGTGTCAGCGTGAGCAGGACGCAGAGCGCCGTGAGGAGGACGTCGGCGACCACGGGGTGCCGCGCCCAGAAACGTCGGAACACCCCGGGCGGACGCGGAAGCCGCAGCTCCTCGTCCTCACGGATCGAGTCGCTGCGGCTGCGCGTTCTCCTCACGGGCCGACTCTACGCGTCGCGCGTGCGCAGGACCGCCCATGCGGCCAGCAGCGCTCCGACCACCCAGCAAGCGAGCGTCAGAAAGGCGACGGGGGCCTCGAGCGCCGCTCCCTCACCCGGGAGGATCGCGCTCTGCGCGGCCGCCACCGGAAGATAGGTCGCGGCGTCCACCACCCACGCCCACGCCTCACCGGCCATCGAGAAGAAGTTCCCGACGATCGGCAGCACGAACAGCAGGCCCACCGTCGCGGCGATCGCGCCGGCGCCCGAGCGCAGGATGAACCCGAACGCGACGCCGATCAGTGCGAACACCGACATCGACAGCGATGCGACCAGGATCGGCAGGAACGACGCCGACGGGTCGGACCAGTCGATGCTCTGATCGCGGGAACCGACGATCATCCCGACCGCCACGGCCGCGACACCGAAGATCACGAGCGAGGACACGAACAGAAACAGCGCCAGCACGAGCGACTTCGCGAGCAGGACGGCCCCGCGCACCGGAACGGCCGTGAGCGTCGAGCGGATCATGCCGGTCGAGTACTCGCCGGTCACCGCGATCGCGCCGATGATGCCCGCCAACAGCATCGTGAACTGGATCGGCATGACCACGGCCTGGATGGGTTCGAACCCCGGAACGTCCACCGCCTGGGCGATCAGCATGGCGATGCCGATCGTGAGGACGGCGGCGATCGCGATGGACCACCACGTGGAGCGCAGCGTGGTGAGCTTGATGGTCTCGCTGCGGACGGCCCGGAAGAAGGTGAGCCGGCGACCGGTGTCGACGCGCGGTGTCGTGGCGACGGGGGCCTGCGTGGTCATGAGAGCTCCTTCGTGCGGTACTCGACGGCGTCGCCGGTGAGAGCGAGATAGGCGTCCTCGAGAGAGCCGGTGGTGGGCGTGAGTTCGTGCAGGGGGATACCGCGTTCGGCAGCCAGGTCGCCGATGCGTGCGGCCGGGAGACCGACGATGTCGAGCAGATCCGGCGCGGAGCTGACGATCTCGACGTCCGGCGCCCCCACGGCCGCGGCGAGCTCCGCGGGACGCGGCGTGCGCACCCGAACGGTGTTCCTGGTCCACGAACGCACGAGGTCCGCGAGGGGAGCATCGGCGAGGACACGCCCGCGTCCCATCACGATCACGTGGTCGGCGGTCTGCGCCATCTCGCTCATCAGGTGGCTCGACAGCAGCACGGTCCGCCCCTCGGAGGCGGCGTGGCGCACGAACTGCCGCACCCAGCGCACACCCTCGGGGTCGAGACCGTTGACCGGCTCGTCGAGGATCAACGTGTGCGGGTCACCCAGCAGAGCCGAGGCGATCCCGAGGCGCTGGCCCATGCCCAAGGAGAACTTCCCGGCGCGCTTGCGGGCGACGGAGCCGATGCCGGCGAGGTCGATCACCTCGTCGACCCGCGAGTCGGGGATGCCGTGGGTCGCGGCCATCGCCCGCAGATGATTCCTGGCGCTGCGCCCGGTGTGCACGGCCTTCGCGTCGAGGAGCACCCCGACCTCGGTGAGCGGGGCGCGGAGCTTGCGGTACTCGCGCCCGCCGACGGCAGCGCGACCCGAGGTGGGCCGGTCGAGTCCGACGATCAGGCGCATGGTCGTCGACTTCCCGGCACCGTTCGGGCCGAGGAACCCGGTGACCGTGCCCGGCCGGACGGTGAACGACACGTCATCGACGGCCGTCTTGTCTCCGAACCTCTTGGTGAGGCCTTCTGCTGTGATCATGTCGTCCACGCTACGGACGGCGCCCGCCGCGCGCGTCCGCCCGCGGTACCTTTCCGCGCGCTCCGCATCCTCCCCCGGATGGATGAGAGACCGCTTGCGCGGGGGCGCCGTCCGGGGCAACCATGCTGCGCCCGTGAGCGCCGTGAGCCGTCGGGCTCCGGGGCTCGGATAGGGTCGACGGGTGACAGACGCCCGTCGACTCCCCGCGCCCCTGGCCCTCGGCGGAGCCGTCGCCATCGGCGTCATGACCGCCATCCAGGCGCGGATCAACGGGGTGCTGGGCGTACGGGTCGACAACGGCATCGTCGCGGGCTTCCTCTCCTTCTCGGTCGGGCTCGTGGCTCTCGCGGTCGTGATCGCGCTCCTGCCGTTCGCCCGTCGCGGTGCCGTACGGCTATGGCGGGGGATCCGCGGGCGCTCCGTCCCGTTCTGGATGCTCCTCGGCGGCGCGTGCGGGGCCCTCACGGTCTCGACGCAGGGGCTCACAGCGGGCGTCCTCGGCGTCTCGCTGTTCACGGTCGGCGTGGTGGCGGGGCAGACGCTCCACGGCCTGGTGCTGGACCGGATCGGCTTCGGGCCCGCGGGCGTCGTCGCGGTGACCCCCGGTCGCCTGCTCGGTGGGGCGCTGGCGCTCGCCGCGGTCGCGATCTCCCTGTCGGGCGACGTCCTGGCGTCCGCTCCGCTGTGGATGCTGGTGCTGCCGTTCCTCGCGGGAGTGGGCATCGCCTGGCAGGCCGCGACCAACGGGCGTTTAGCGCAGCGCGTGCAGTCGCCCATCGCCGCCACGCTCATGAGCTTCATCGCCGGGACGGTCGTGCTCGCGGTCGCCGCGGCCCTGAGCGTCGCGCTGCGCGGAGCGCCGGACCCCCTCCCGGCCGAGCCGTGGCTCTACCTCGGCGGGTTCCTCGGTGCCGCGTACATCCTGCTCGGCGCGTTCATCGTGGCTCACACGGGAGTGCTGCTGATGGGGCTCGGCTCGGTGCTGGGCCAGCTGGTGACCTCGGTGGTGATCGACGTGCTGTGGCCTGCGGAGGCGGGACCGGCGCTGTGGCAGGTGATCGCGATGGTCGTCGTCGCGGTGGCGTCGGTCGTCGTGGCAGTGCCGCGGCGTCGTCGCCGGTGACTACGCGGGGTTCTCCTTCGCGGCCTTCTTCTTCGCCTTCTTGGCGGCCTTCTTCGCCTTCTTCTTCGCCTTCTTGGCGGACTTCTTCTCCGCGTTCGCCTCGGCCTTCTTCTCGTTCTCGGCGAGCTCGGCGGCGGCGACGGCCGGTTGGGTCGAGGGGAGACGCGTCAGCAGTCTGCGCGCGTCGACGGCCTTGCGTCGGCCCGGCGACTTCCCCGGCGGCTTGTCGCCGACGTACAGCCAGCCCAGCAGTTCCTCGTCGTCGGCGAGGCCGTGCATCGCCGCGACCGGCTGCGACCGCGTGTAATGTCCGGTGCGCCAGATCACACCCCACCCTGCTTCGTCCAGCAGGAGGCTGAGCACGTGGGCGACGCCGGAGGCGACGGCCTCCTGCTCCCACCGCGGCACCTTCTCGCTCGGCTGGTAGCTGGCCACCACCGCGATCAGCAGGGGGGCGCGCAGCGGCTTCGTCGAGGGGGAGTCGTCGCCCTGCGCCTGGGCGATCGCTGCTCCGAGGGCCTCTCGATCGGCGCCGCGCAGCTCGATCAGCCGCCACGGTCGCAGCGAGGAGTGATCGGCGACGCGTCCGGCCGCGGCCACCAGGGTCAGCAGTTCTTCCCGCCCGGGCGCGGTGTCTCCGACCTTCGACCAGGACTGTCGTGCGCGGACGGCGTCGAGCGCGCTCACGACTCGTCTGGCGTGAAGTTCAGCGCGATCGAGTTCATGCAGTAGCGGTCGCCCGTGGGAGTGCCGAAGCCGTCGGGGAACACGTGCCCGAGGTGCGAGCCGCACGCGGCGCAGCGGACCTCGGTGCGCACCATGCCCAGGCTGTCGTCCTCCAGGAGCTCAACGGCGTCGGGCCGGATCGACTCGTAGAAGCTGGGCCACCCGCACCCGGAGTCGAACTTGGTGCCGCTCTTGAACAGCTCGGCGCCGCACGCTCCGCACGTGTACAGGCCGGCGCGCTCCTCGTCGAGCAGTTCTCCGGTCCAGGCGCGCTCGGTCGCGGCCTGGCGCAGCACCGCGTACTGCTCTTCGCCGAGCTCCTTGCGCCACTCGTCTTCGGTCTTGTCCACGCTGTACGACATTGCGTCCTCCTCGGGTCCTCTCCATTCTCCACGCTGCGGCGGTGTCTCGGCGCTGCGCGTCAGAATGGACGCATGACCGACCCGATCCGGGAGCGCTATGCCCGCTTCGCGCGCGACGAGGCCCCCGGGCGCAGCGCCCTGTACGGGGAGTGGGCGGCCGGCGTCAGCGATGACGAGCCGCTGCGCGATGTGCTGCGTCGCATCCCGGAGACGCACCGCCAGCCACCGCTGGTGTTCGCGGTGTCCCGGCTGCTCGGCGCCCCGCTCGAGGACTACGCGGCGTGGCGCGCCTTCGTCCTGGCGCACGCCGACGTGCTCGTGGCCGAGTGCGCGGCGCGGTCCCTGCAGACGAACGAGCCGCTGCGGCTGGCGGCGCTGCTCCCGGTCCTCTCCGAGATCGAGGGGCCGATCGCGCTTCTCGAGCTCGGCGCATCGGCCGGTCTCTGCCTGTACCCCGACCGGTACTCGTATCGCTACGTGACGGCCGAGGGCTCCGAACGGCTCGCCGTCGACCCGCACGACGGTCCCTCCCCGGTCGTGCTGCAGAGTCGGGTGACGGGGACGATGCCGAGTGTTCGCCTGCCCGAGGTCGTGTGGCGGGGCGGCATCGATCTCGCACCGCTCGATGCCGCGGACGACGGAGACCGGCGGTGGCTGCGCGGGCTCGTGTGGCCGGGGGAGTCCGGGCGCGAGCGCCGCATCGAGGCCGCGCTCGACATCGCTGCAGCCGATCCACCGCTGCTGCTCGCCGGCAACGCGGCCGAGAGGCTCGAGGAGCTCCTGGCGATGGTGCCTGTGGGTGCCACCCCCGTCGTCACGACGCCCGGGGTGCTCGTCCACATCCCCCGCCGTGCGCGCGAGGCTCTCGTCGCGCAGATCCAGGGGCTGCCGGCGCGATGGATCACGATCGACCCACCCGGACTGCTCGACGTGTGGCGGCCGTCCGTGGACGCGACGACATGGTCCGGCTTCGTGGTCGCGCTCGACGGCAGGGTGCGGGCGGCGGCCGACCCGCTCGGGCGATGGTGGGAGTGGCGCGCGGGCGATGGCGTCACCGCGTCCTAACCTGGAGCCATGCTCGGAGACCTCACGGAACGCGACCGCGCGATCCTCGCCCTCGAAGCCGCCTGGCCGCGGCATGGCGGCATGAAGGAAGAGGTCATCCGCAGCACCCTCGGCATGAGCGCGGCGCGCTACTACCAGCTGCTCGGACGACTCATCGACTCCGAGGCGGCCCTGGCGTTCGACCCGGTCCTGGTGCGGCGGCTGCGACGGCTCCGCGACACCCGGGGCACCCGACGGGCGGCGCGCATGCCCGGCTTCGTCGGCTGACGGACCCGCTTCGCTCCGCTCGCTGGCCTCCGTCGCGGATTGCCAGCATCGTGCCGCTAGCATCGAGGGGTGTCCAAGCCCTCCCGTGACCGATTCGATGACGTTCCCCGCGCCTCCGGACGCGTCGGGGCCCACCGCGCGGAGGCTCCGGGCATGAACGGCTGGGTGGTCCTGCTGTGGTCCTTCGTGGCTGCGCTCGTTCTGATCATCGCCGGGATCTTCGGTTCGCTGGTCGTCATGGGGCGCATCGAGCTGTTCCCCGAGGCAGGCCCCAGCGCGGTGCCGACACCGGAGGAGACGGGTGTGATCGACCCGAGCTACTCGGTCATGATCCTCAACGCGACCCCTGATTCCGGCCTCGACGACCAGATGCGTGACACTCTCATCAATGCCGGCTGGCCGGCGGGGATCGTGTTCGCCACGGACAGCGCGAGCGACGACTTCGCCACGACGACCATCTACTACGTCGACGACGCGGACGAGCAGGCGGCCGTGGGTCTCGCCGGGGTGATCGGCGGCGCTGCGGTGAAGCAGGACGACTTCTACGCCGATCTGAACGAGACGGGCGGCAAGCAGCTCACCGTCGTGATCGGCCTCGATCGCTCAGCGTCGGCGCCGGAGCAGTCCGAGGAGACTCCCGCTCCCTGACGCCCCTCCACAGGCGGGCGACGCGGCTTGCACTCGATGGTGTCGAGTGCCAGAATGGCGTTAGCACTCTCTCACTCTGAGTGCTAAACCCACCGTCTACGTCCAGGAGGGACGACAAAACTCATGGCAAAGATCATCGCCTTCGATGAGGAGGCCCGCCGCGGCCTCGAGCGTGGCCTCAACATCCTCGCCGACGCGGTCAAGGTGACCCTCGGCCCGCGTGGTCGCAACGTCGTGCTCGAGAAGAAGTGGGGCGCCCCCACGATCACGAACGACGGTGTCTCCATCGCCAAGGAGATCGAGCTGGACGACCCGTACGAGAAGATCGGCGCGGAGCTCGTCAAGGAGGTCGCCAAGAAGACCGACGACGTCGCCGGTGACGGCACGACGACCGCCACGGTGCTCGCCCAGGCCCTGGTCCGCGAGGGTCTGCGCAACGTCGCGGCCGGCGCCGACCCCATCTCCCTCAAGCGCGGCATCGAGAAGGCCGTCGCCGCCATCACCGAGGAGCTGCTGAGCAGCGCGAAGGAGATCGACTCCAAGGAGCAGATCGCCGCGACCGCGTCCATCTCGGCGGCAGACCCGGCCATCGGTGAGCTGATCGCCGAGGCGATCGACAAGGTCGGCAAGGAGGGTGTGGTCACCGTCGAGGAGTCGCAGACCTTCGGCACCGAGCTCGAGCTCACCGAGGGCATGCGCTTCGACAAGGGCTACCTGAACCCGTACTTCGTCACGGACCCGGAGCGCCAGGAGGCCGTGTTCGAGGACCCGTACATCCTCATCGCCAACCAGAAGGTCTCGAACATCAAGGACCTCCTGCCCATCGTCGACAAGGTGATCCAGGACGGCAAGGAGCTCGTCATCATCGCCGAGGACGTCGAGGGCGAGGCTCTGGCGACGCTCGTGCTGAACAAGCTCAAGGGCATCTTCAAGTCGGTCGCCGTCAAGGCTCCCGGCTTCGGCGACCGTCGCAAGGCGCAGCTGCAGGACATCGCGATCCTCACCGGCGGCCAGGTCATCACCGAAGAGGTGGGCCTGAAGCTCGAGAACGCGACGCTCGACCTGCTGGGTCGTGCCCGCAAGGTCATCGTCACCAAGGACGAGACCACGATCGTCGAGGGTGCCGGCGAGGCCGACCAGATCGAGGGTCGCGTCACGCAGATCCGTCGCGAGATCGAGAACACCGACAGCGACTACGACCGCGAGAAGCTGCAGGAGCGCCTGGCGAAGCTCGCCGGTGGCGTGGCCGTCATCAAGGCGGGCGCTGCAACCGAGGTCGAGCTCAAGGAGCGCAAGCACCGCATCGAGGACGCCGTGCGCAACGCGAAGGCGGCCGTCGAGGAGGGCATCGTCCCCGGTGGTGGCGTCGCGCTCATCCAGTCCGGCACCAAGGCGCTCGACGCCCTGTCCCTCGAGGGTGACGAGGCGACCGGTGCGAACATCGTCCGCGTGGCGATCGAGGCTCCGCTCAAGCAGATCGCCCTCAACGCCGGTCTCGAGCCGGGTGTCGTCGCCAACAAGGTCTCCGAGCTCCCCGCGGGCCAGGGCCTCAACGCCGCCAGCGGCGAGTACGGCGACATGTTCGCACAGGGCATCATCGACCCGGCGAAGGTCACGCGCTCCGCGCTGCAGAACGCCGCGTCGATCGCCGGCCTGTTCCTGACGACGGAGGCCGTCGTCGCCGACAAGCCGGAGAAGGCTGCCGCTCCCGTGGGTGACCCCACGGGTGGCATGGACTTCTGATCCCGCTGCATCCACAGAAAGCCCCCGGCTCCGGCCGGGGGCTTTCTGGTGTTCACGGGAAGTGAAGCCGACGCTCAGCGGAACATGCTCGCCGAGTACTGGTCGGCGTCGGCGTACTGCGTCGCGACGGAGCCGAGCGATGTGCCGATACCGTCGAGCACCTGCTCGACGTGGAGCTGCGCGCCCTGCCACTGCTCGGCACACCCCTGGAACGCATTGGACGCGGTTCCCACCCACGACGACTGCAACTGCCTGAGCTGCGCCATGAGCGTCGATGACTCGGCACGCAGACGCTCGATGGTCGCGCGGGTGGAGGCGTGCGCGGCGTGCATGGCATCGGTGTCGACGGTGAATACGGTCATGAGGAACTCCTTCATCTCGGAGCTTCCGACGGTAAGTGAGGCCCCGTCGATGGAGCGGACGGGAGGCGGGTCACCCCTGCGTCCTGGGGACACCTCGTCCGCTCACGACTCCGTGCAGAGCCAGCGCCGCACGCCGCAGTCAGGGCAGATCGAGCGGGTCGAGCGGTTGCGTGTCTTCGAGCAGGTGGGCCGGCGTGGCCTGGGCCGGTGCCAGGGGCAGCGTGACCGTGAAGGTCGCCCCGCCCCCCGGGCTCTCGGAGACCGCGATGTCGCCGTTGAGCGCCTTCAGGATGGAGGCCACGATCGCCAGGCCCAGCCCGGATCCGCCGGTCTCCCTCGCGCGCGAAGTGTCCGCTCGCCAGAACCGCTCGAAGATCTGCTCCCGGATCTGCGGCGGCACGCCTTCGCCGTGATCGACGATGGCGATACTCGCCGTTCCCGCCAGGCGATCCGAGTCCACGACGATCTCGATGGGGCTGTCGGCGGGGGAGAAGCGCCGCGCGTTGCCCAAGAGGTTGGTCACGACCTGGCGCACCTTGTTCTCCTCGCCGAGCACGATCGGCGGTGTCCGGACGGGAATGTCCTGCACCTCGCTGAAGTCGATGGCCGGCGGCTCCTCGTTCTGCTTGGCGCGGCGGCGCAGCCGGGACAGCGGTGCGAGCGGCCGCACGCGCGGGGTCGTGCGCTCGGGCTCGATCGGGACGATCGGCGTGCGCACCGGCGCCGTGGGGACGTTCTCCAGCGTCCGGTCGATCACCGAGACCACCCGGCCGGGTGCTGCCGCCCGTACGTCGAGCGCCGCGTCGCGCGCGATCGGCCGGAGGTCGAGGGGCTCGATCGTGGGCTCGCGCTCCTCATCGAGCCGAGCCAGCGCCAGCAGGTCTTCCACCAGCACCCCCATCCGGATCGCTTCCTTCTCGATGCGCTCCATGGCCCTGGCGGTGTCCTCTTCGCCCGTGATCGCGCCCATGCGATAGAGCTCGGCGTAGCCGCGGACACTCACGAGCGGGGTGCGCAGCTCGTGGCTCGCGTCTCCGATGAAGCGTCGCATGTGCTGCACGGTCCGGTCGCGCTGCGCGAGGGAGCGATCGACGCGGTCGAGCATCGTGTTGATCGCGGCATTGAGGCGGCCCACCTCGGTGGTCGGTTCCAGGTCGGTGAGGCGCTGTCGGAAGTCGCCCGCCGCGATCGACATGGCGGTCTGCTCGACCTGCCCCAGCCGCCGGAACGTCAGCGTCACCAGGCCGCGCGTGAGCAATGCGGCGACGAAGATCGTGATCAGCGCGATCGTGATGTAGATGCCGAAGTACTGGCTGATGATGCGATCGGCCTCGGCCAACGGCAGAGCGACCATCTGGATGCTGAGAGGCGTGCCCTCCTGCTGCACCAGGGCGACGGCCCCGTGGTAGACGCTGCCGTTGTCCCCCTCGAGCGCGAGCACCTTGTCCTCGTTCGCCTGTGCCTCCGAGAGCGAGTACTCCGCGGGGAAGAAGGGGGCGCGACCCGACGCGCTGGGGGCCGTGGCGCGCAGCGCGCCCTCCGCGTCGTACACCGCGAAAGAGAAGTCGCGGGGCTTCTCGTCGCGGGGCGTGTAGGTCGTGACGCCGTCGATCGTCGTGGTGTCGAAGTAGCGCTCGATCAGATCGCTCGTGACGAGGGCCGGAAGTTGCGCGTTGATGTTCTCCACGAGCGCGTTGCGCAGCAGCGGAACCGTGCCGATCCCGGCCACCAGCAGACCGAGCGCGAGCACGGCGACCGTGACGCCGGTGACCTTGGCGCGGAGGCTGATCCGCCGCCACCACGTGGTCACCGCATCCGGCTCGTGCGCCATGCGGCCCTCCCTGCTGTGGCGATCCCGCCGTCGAGGGCGGTTCCGTGCGACGTCGTCAGACCGTCTTGCCGACCTTGAGCATGTAGCCGAAGCCGCGCTTCGTCTGGATCAGCGACTCCTCCGTGTGCGGGTCGATCTTTCGACGCAGGTAGGAGATGTAGCTCTCGACGATGCCGGCGTCGCCGTTGAAGTCGTACTCCCAGACGTGGTCGAGGATCTGAGCCTTCGAGAGCACCCGGTTGGGGTTGAGCATCAGGTAGCGCAGGAGCTTGAACTCGGTCGGGCTCAGCTCGATCGGCTCCTTGCCGACGTAGACGTCGTGGGTGTCCTGATCCATCGACAGCTCGCCGGCGCGGATGATCGACTCCTCGTCGGCCTGCATGGTGCGACGGAGGATGGCCTGGGCGCGGGCGACGATCTCGTCGAGGCTGAACGGCTTGGTGACATAGTCGTCGCCGCCGGCGTTGAGGCCTTCGATCTTGTCGTCCGTGCCGTCCTTGGCGGTGAGGAACAGGATGGGAGCGGTGAAGCCGGCGCCGCGGAGGCGCTTGGTCACGCTGAAGCCGTTCATGTCCGGCAGCATGACGTCCAGGATGATGAGGTCCGGCTCCTCCTCGAGGACGGCCGAGATCGTGGCGGCGCCGTTGGCGACCGTCTTCACCTGGAACCCGGCGAAGCTGAGACCCGTGGAGAGCAGGTCGCGGATGTTGGGCTCGTCGTCGACGACCAGGATGCGCGCAGCAGTCATGTCCCCATTATGGTGACTTCGGCCATGCGGTTGCTGATTACCTTCGGAGCGCCGGAAGCCGCGCCGCCGAGGCTAGGCGGCCGCGGCGATCGCGTCCGCGTCCATGATCGTGTAGCTGTAGCCTTGCTCGGCGAGGAACCGCTGGCGGTTCTGCGCATAGTCCTGGTCGATCGTGTCCCGAGCGACGAGCGTGTAGAAGCTCGCCGTGTGCCCGGACTGCTTGGGACGCAGGAGCCGTCCGAGCCGCTGGGCCTCCTCCTGCCGTGAGCCGAACGAGCCGGACACCTGGATGGCGACCGAGGCCTCGGGCAGGTCGATGGAGAAGTTCGCCACCTTCGACACCACGAGCAGCGAGATGTCGCCCTCGCGGAAGGCGCGGTACAGTTCCTCGCGCTCCTCGACCGGCGTCGATCCGGTGATCTGCGGTGCGTTCAGCGCATCGGACAGCGAGTCGAGCTGATCGAGGTACTGGCCGATCACGAGGATCTGCTCTCCTTCGTGCTTCGCGATCAGCTCGCGGACGGCGTCGATCTTGGCGGGCGCCGACGCGGCGAGGCGGTAGCGTTCGTCATCGGTCGCCGCGGCGTACTCCAGCCGGTCGCTCGGCGGAAGGTCCACGCGCACCTCGTAGCAGACGGCCGGGGAGATGAACCCTTGCGCCTCGATCTGCTTCCAGGGAGCGTCGAAGCGCTTCGGTCCGATCAGGCTGAAGACGTCGCCCTCGCGGCCGTCCTCACGGACGAGCGTCGCGGTCAGGCCGATGCGGCGACGGGCCTGGAGGTCGGCGGTCAGCTTGAACACCGGCGCGGGCAGGAGGTGGACCTCGTCGTACACGATGAGGCCCCAGTCCAAGGCGTCGAGCAGCGCCAGGTGCGCGTACTCGCCCTTCCGCTTGGCGGTGAGGATCTGGTAGGTCGCGATGGTGACCGGCTTGACCTCCTTCGACTGCCCCGAGTACTCGCCGATCTCCTCCGGTGTGAGGCTGGTGCGCTTGAGCAGCTCGTCGCGCCACTGTCGCGCCGAGACCGTGTTGGTCACGAGGATCAGCGTCGTGGTCTTCGTCGCGGCCATGGCTCCGGCCCCGACGATCGTCTTGCCCGCGCCGCAGGGGAGGACCACGACGCCGGAGCCGTCCTTCGCGAAGGCGTTGACCGCGTCCTGCTGGTACGGGCGGATGTGCCAGCCGTCCTCGGCGAGCTCGATCTCGTGCGGAGTGCCGGGCGTGTAGCCCGCGAGGTCCTCCGCGGGCCAGCCGATCTTCAGCAGCTCCTGCTTGATCTGTCCGCGGGCCCACGCGTCGACCACGAAGGTCTCGGGAGTCGGGTGGCCGATCAGCAGCGGCTGGATGCGCTTGTTGTTCGCGACCTGCGCCAGCACGGCGGGATCGGTCGACCGCAAGATCAGCACGCCCTCGTCGTCGCGCTCGATGACGAGCCGCCCGTAGCGGTTGACGGTCTCGCGCAGGTCGACGGCGACCGACGGGGGCACCGGGAAACGCGACCAGCGGTCGAGCGTCTCCAGCATGTCTTCTGCCGTGTGCCCGGCGGCTCGCGCGTTCCACAGTCCCAGGCGGGTGATGCGGTACGTGTGGATGTGCTCCGGCGCGCGTTCCAGCTCGGCGAAGATCGCGAGCTCGTGTCGGGCGCTCTCGGCGTCGGCGTGGGCGACCTCGAGCAGCACGGTGCGGTCGCTCTGGACGATCAGGGGGCCATCAGACATAGCTGACCAGTCTACCGGCCGTCCGGAGGGCAGGGCCTCACGGGGCCACGACGGTCGCCGCGCGGATGCTCGACACCGGGAGCGTGCGCTCGACGTCGGCGGCCCTGTCGCGGCCGCGCAGCCGTCCGCCGCCGATACCCGTGGCCTCCAGGAGCAGGTCCCGCGTGGAGCCGTCCGGCATGCCGACCGTCACACGCAGGACGGCCTTGGCTCGCACCGCGGCTTCGAGCTCCCGGTCGAGCCAGGCGGCATCGGCGTCCGGACCCTGGCGATCGCGCAGCCGGGCGATCAGCGTGTCGTAGTCGTCAGCGGGGTCGTGTCCGTCGGCCGGGGGAGCGGCGGGGTGGCGGTCGCGCACGACGATCGCTCCGTCCTCGTCGACGAGGCTCGCGGGGTAGCGGGCGTCCGTCAGCGCCCAGTACACGGTGTCCTGTGCCACTCGCGTGGTGAGCGAGCCCACGTGGGCTGTGAGCGCGAGCGGTCGGAGCGCCTGATCGACCGCGAGGGCTTCCAACACGTGCGGGTCGCTGCTCTCGATCCGGGTGCGCCCCGTCTCGCCGTCGACGGACACCCGGATGAGGCCGTGCCGTTGGGCGGTCTGCGCCACCAGGTAGCCCAGCGGCTGGGGTATTCCGGTGAGGGAGATCGCGCCGAGGAAGTCGAGGATGGAGTGTTCGCTCTCCCCGGTGGCGAAGGCGTGGGCCACCGACTCGGCGGTGAACCGGTAGGAGGAGGCCTGTGCAGCGGACTCCCGGACGGCGATCGTGCGCAGTCGCACGTCGAGGGCGGGCTGCAGCGGACCGGGAGCGATGGCCGTGAGGTCGTTCTGGAGGAAGATGCGGTCGACCTCCGCCGGGAGCTGTGCGACGAGGGTGCGGGCGTCGGCGGGCTCTCCGCGTCGGAGCGGCGCGGCCCAGGGGGGCTCGGTGCCGTCGTCGGCGATCAGACCGATCAGCCGGGCCGATTCCGTGAGCTCAGCGGCGTGTTCCGTCCAGGCGGCGTCCCAGGGGTGCGCGAGCGGCCACTGCGACACCGGGATCCACCCGGCAGTCGCCGGGCGAAGACCGCGCGGCAGGGAGTCGCGGAAGGCGGTCGCGAGGAGCGTCCAGCGGGCGGCGACGGAAGAGCGCAGCCATTCCTCGGCGAGTGCGGTCGTCCGCAGCCGACGGTCGATCGGGGCCGCCAGCCGGGCACGGACGGCGAGTCCGGAGAGCAGGTCGATGGCCTCGGTGGGCAGCCCGGCCTCGGCGAGCTGTCGCTTCTCGCCGGCGCTCACCGCTCCGCCGAGCAGGAGGGCGAAGGGCCGCTCCCTGGCGATGAGGAGGAGGTCGGCGAGGCGCGCGACGGTGGTGAAGGCGCGCTCGGCGGCGTGAGCCGACGTGGCCTCGGAGGACGGCGCGGGGGGAGTGGTGTCGATCGGCGTCGGCCGCGCGCGGCCTTCGACCAGCAGGTCCACGGGCGGCTGCGGTGTCCCATCGGCGCGCAGGAGGGCGAGGGCGACCAGTCGCTCGCGGCCCTCGCCCGGCTGCTCACCGGCGACGGCATCCACGAGGGACGCGGCCTCCGCGGCGGTGAGTGCCGGGAGGACTCGGCTCAGGGAGGACGGTTCCAGCAGGGCCTCGGCCGCATCGAAGAAGTCCTGCCACGTCGCGTCGGGGCGTACGCCGCGGGCGGCGAACAGCTCTCGGAGCTCGGCATCGCTCGCTGCGGCCAGGCGGTCGGCCAGCGGTCGTGCGTGCGTGCTCATCGGCGGGGGCTCAGCGACGCGATTGCGCGCGACCCTTCCGGACGAAGCTCATGATCAGCAGGGTGATGATCAGCACGAACGCGAGTGGCAGCCCCCAGTAGGGGATCGCGGCGACGACCGGCCACGCGCCTTCACCGAACGCGGCGCGGTCCATGCCCGTGGCGGTGCCGATGATGATCGCGAAGAAGCACACCACGGAGGCGGCGGCGATCCCGAGTGCGGTGAACGCCAGGATGCGATCGATCCGGCGGATGGGGACCTCCGGTCCGGGGCTCTGCGTGCTCATCCGCTCCAGACTACTCGCCCCGGCGCGGTCGGTTCCGTTCGCCCCGCGACCGGTAGGCTGGACGCACGCGCACGAGCGCGCTCTGTTCTGCTTTTCGATACCAGCGAGGTTCACCCATGCCCACCGGCAAGGTCAGGTTCTACGACGAAGACAAGGGTTTCGGCTTCATCGCCAGCGATGACGGCCAGGACGTCTTCCTGCACGCCTCCGCGATGCCGGCCGGCACCGCGATCAAGGCGGGTGCGCGCGTGGAGTTCGGCGTCGCCGATGGCAAGCGCGGCCTGCAGGCGCTGTCCGTGCGGGTGCTCGAGGCCCCGCCCAGCCTGGCGAAGGCCAAGCGCAAGCCCGCCGACGACATGGCGATCATCATCGAAGACCTGGTGAAGCTGCTCGACGGCATCGGCGGCGATCTGCGTCGCGGGCGGTACCCGTCCTCCGGTCACGGCCGCAAGATCGCAGCCGTTCTGCGCAAGGTCGCTGATGACCTCGAAGCCTGAGGCTGACGCCCGCCTCGTCGAGGCCCATGATCTCGCGCTCGCAGCGCTGCGCGAGTTCACTCCCGCGTCCACCATCGGGCCGGCCGCCGGATACATCGCAGAGGAAGACGGATCGGTCTCGCTGCGCTTCGAGAACCGGCTGGCCGGATATCCGGGGTGGTACTGGACCGTGACGGTGGCCCGCGTCGACGACGAAGAGCCCACGGTGCTGGAGGCCGAGCTCCTGCCGGGCGACGGCGCACTCCTCGCGCCCGAATGGGTGCCCTGGGCCGAGCGCCTGGCGGAGTATCGCGCGCACCAGGCCGAGCTCGCCGACGCGGCTGCGGCGGCAACGGACGGCGATGACGGCGACCGGTCAGACGGAGCCGCGGACGTCGAACTCGACGATGTCCTGGACGACGAGCTCGACGAGGATGACGACGAGGCGTCCGACATCCTTCACGCCGGCGACCTCGACGGCGTCGACATCGACGAGCTCGACGACTCCGCATCCGACGACGAACTCGACGACTCCGCATCCGACGACGAACTCGACGACTCCGCATCCGACGACGCGGAGGACGACGACGCAGATGTCGACGACGACGCCGAAGACGACGACGCCGAAGACGACGACGCCGAAGACGACGACGCCGAAGACGAAGACGAAGACGCCGACGACGCCGAAGACGACGACGCCGACGTCCGCGGTGCGGACGCCGGCGAGGTCGACGAGGAGGAGTGAGTCCCGGCGCTCAGCCGCCGAGGTTCTCCAGCACGTAGTCGATCGAGCGCGTGAGCTGACGGATGTCGTCGGGCTCGATGGAGACGAACGTCGCGACGCGCAGCTGATTGCGTCCGAGCTTGCGGTACGGCTCGGTGTCGACGATGCCGTTGGCGCGCAGCGTCTTCGCGATCGCTGCCGCGTCGATGCTGTCGTCGAAGTCGATCGTCGCGACGACCGGCGAGCGGTGTGCCGGGTCGGACACGAACGGCGTCGCCACGGTGGAGGCCTCGGCCCAGTCGTACAGCACGGTGGACGACTCCGCGGTGCGCGCCGCAGCCCAGGCGAGGCCGCCGTTGTCGAGGATCCACTGCAGCTGGCTGTCGAGCAGGTGCAGCGTGGCCAGCGCCGGGGTGTTGAGGGTCTGGTTGAGTCGGGAGTTGTCGACTGCCTGCTTGAGGCTGAGGAACTCGGGGATGTAGCGGCCCGAAGCGGCGATGCGCTCGATGCGGTCGACCGCGGCGGGCGAGACGGCCGCGAACCACAGTCCGCCGTCCGACCCGAGGTTCTTCTGCGGGGCGAAGTAGTACACATCGGCCTGTGCGACGTCGAAGTCGATGCCGCCCGCCGCGCTCGTCGCATCGATCACGGTCAGGGCCCCGTCGGCGTCAACGCGCGACACCGGAGCGCTCACGCCGGTCGAGGTCTCGTTGTGCGGCCACGCGTACACGTCGATCCCGTCGACGTATGCGGCCTGCGTGCGGGATCCCGGCTCCGCTCTGCGCACGTCGGGGGCCTCGAGCCACGGGGCCCCGGCGGCGGCGGCGAACTTGCCGCCGAACTCGCCGAACACGAGGTTCTGGCTACGACGCTCGATGAGGCCGAACGCCGCGGCATCCCAGAACGCGGTGGCGCCGCCGTTGCCGAGCAGGATCTCGTATCCGTCCGGGATGCGGAACAGCGCGGCGAGCCGCTCGCGCACGCTGCCGACGAGGTTCTTCACGGGCGCCTGACGATGCGAGGTGCCGAGGATCGACGAGCCGGAGGAGAGCAGCGCCTCCAGCTGTGCGGGCCGCACCTTCGAGGGGCCGCAGCCGAAGCGCCCGTCAGCGGGCAGGAGGTCACCGGGAATCTCGATCGCCATGGGTCGATTCTAGGGGGAGCGCACGGGGCCGCCCCGCCCGCGGTCGATCCGATGTCCCCGCGGGAATGTAGGCTTGCCTAAGAACTTCGGAGGGCCCGCACATGACCGATCTGATCGACACCACGGAGATGTATCTCCGCACCATCCTCGAACTCGAGGAGGAGAACATCGTGCCGCTGCGCGCGCGCATCTCCGAGCGGCTCGGCCACTCCGGACCGACCGTGTCGCAGACGGTCGGGCGGATGGAGCGCGACGGGCTCGTCGTGGTCTCCGAGGATCGTACGCTCGAGCTCACCGACGCCGGTCGCCGCAAGGCGGTCGACGTGATGCGCAAGCACCGTCTCGCCGAGCGACTGCTGTCGGATGTGATCGGACTCGACTGGGCGTTCGTGCACGAAGAGGCCTGCCGCTGGGAGCACGTGATGAGCGAGCAGGTGGAGCGCCGCCTCGTCGAGCTGCTCGGGCATCCCACGGAGTCGCCCTACGGCAATCCGATCCCCGGTCTGGATCAGCTCGGCGACCTCCCGGCCCGCACGTTCGATGAGGGCGTCGTCGGTCTGGTGCAGCGTCTGAACGCGGCGGGCGAGCCCGTCGAGGGCACGGTGCGTCGTCTGGCCGAGCCCGCGCAGGTCGACCCCGAGCTGCTGGAGCAGCTGCGCGATGCGGGCGTCGTACCGGGGGCGCGCGGTGACTTCCGGTTCAACGAGGGCTACGTCCTCATCCAGATGGACGGCAAGGACGAGGGGCTCGAGCTTCCCGTCGAGCTCGCGTCGCACATCTTCCTGGTGGGCGAACCGGCCTGATCGCGCCGCAGAATCGCGGTTCGTCGCGCACCGTCTCGGGGCGTCGGACGGCCTCACCGAGGATTGCCAGTTTCCCAGGGTGACATGATCGTTATCTTCCGGTAACCTCGGTCAGGTCCTCAGCGAAGAAGCCCGTTGGGGATGGACCGCGAAGATACGCCTTCAGGCTCATCGTCTTCTCGGCACGGATGACTCTCGTACCCGATTCCCCATCCGCGCCATCGAGGAGAGCGCCGATGAGCCAGCACACCCGAGGTGCGAAGGCCCAGGAGGACCACGTTTTGGCCGCAGACATCGAACCGACCGAGAAGACACCTGAAGATCGAGTTCCGGCTCGCCGCACCCCACCGAAGGTGACGGCGCGAAAGGTGGTCAAGCCTCTCCGGTCGGTGGCGATCTTCGGTGCCGTCGGTGCACTGGTCGCCGCCGTCGCGCTTCCCGCCTACGCCGCGTCCAAGCCGGCCGACGCCGCCACCACGACGGTGCAGCAGCTCGCCGCGGTCGACGCGCAGTCGCTGGTCGTCGCTTCCGAGGCGACCTCCGCTCCTGTCGTGCGCGGCACCTTCAGCGCGACGACTCCCGACGAGATCGCGAAGAAGAAGGCCGAGGAGGCCGCTGCCGCTCGCGCCGCGGCCGCCGCCACCGCTGCGGCTTCGTCGTCGGGCGGTCGCTTCAACACGGCCGGCTACGCGCTCACCGCGCCGGGCTCCGGCGAGGTGCGCTATCCGCTGCCGCTCGGCTCGTGGCACGTCAGCCGCACCATCGGCGGCGGTCACAACGGCATCGACATGCTCGCACCCGCGGGCACCCCGATCTACGCGGCTGCGGCCGGCGTCGTCCGGGCTTCGGCCGAGAACATCGGCGGCTACGGCGTGTGCGTCATGCTCGACAGCGTCATCGGCGGCCAGCGCGTGCAGACCACGTACGGCCACATGCTCTACGGCTCGCGTCAGGTGCAGGCCGGCCAGAGCGTCGCGGCCGGTCAGCTCATCGGCTACGTCGGCAGCACGGGACGTTCGACCGCGAACCACCTGCACTTCGAGGTGTGGATCAACGGCGGCCTGGTGGAGCCGGGCAACTGGCTCTCGATCAACGCCGGCTGACGGACACACCTCCGATCGTTCACCCGCTGTTGCGCCCTGCCCCCTGTGGGATGGGTTAGCCTGAACCCGTCGTCGAACAGGCGGGAGAGGCTGATGGAGCGAATACCGACCATCCGAACCATGGATGCCCTCGGTCGTCACGTCCTTCAGCATCGCCCGCAGGGATGCCGCGGTCCTGCCGCGCGCGAAAGGCGCTGTCTCTAGACAGCGCCTTTTTTCGTCCCTGCGTGCACTCCACCACCTGTGCGATGCCGTGTGAGTCGAGAGTGCCGGGAAGCCGTCCCGGCGGATCGAGAGGATGACGAATGCGCACACTGGTCCTGAACGCCGGGTACGAGCCGCTGGCGATCGTGTCGTTCAAGCGAGCACTGGTCCTGGTCATGAATGAGAAAGCGACCGTGATCGAGCGCGTCGAAGACGACCCCGTCTGGGGGACGCACGGTGTCTACGACCGGCCAGCCGTGATCATCCTGTCCCGCTACGTGCGGGTGCCGACCGGGCGACGTGTTCCGGTCACCCGGCGCGGGGTGCTCCGCCGCGACGACCACCGCTGCGGCTACTGCGGCAAGTCGGCATCGACCATCGACCACGTCCTGCCCCGGTCGCGCGGGGGAGCGGACTCGTGGGAGAACCTCGTCGCGTGCTGCCTGCGGTGCAACAACCTCAAGAGCAATCGCACGCCGCAGGAGATGCGGTGGCAGCTGCGGTTCACGCCGCGCCCACCCCACGGCACCGCCTGGACGGTGCGGGGGTCCGAGCGGAGCGACCCGCGGTGGGAGCCGTACCTCGCCCTCGCGGCCTGACCCTGAGCGGCCGAGGGCGCGCATCCCGGTCCCGTAGACTGGGGTGCGCGCCCTCGTAGCTCAGCAGGATAGAGCAGCCCTCTCCTAAAGGGCAGGTCGCAGGTTCGAATCCTGTCGAGGGCACCCTTCCCGCGATCCCGTCGTCACGGCTTCCCGCGGCGCCACAGCGCGGACGGCCACCAGATGGCCTTCCCGATGTCGTACGTGAGAGCGGGCACGAGCAGCGAGCGCACGACGAACGTGTCGAGCAGGACGCCGAACGCGACGATGAACGCGAGCTGCACGAGGAACAGGATCGGGATCACCGAGAGGGCGGCGAACGTCGCGGCGAGCACGAGGCCGGCAGAGGTGATGACGCCCCCGGTGATCGAGAGCCCGCGCAGGATGCCCTCGCGTGTTCCGTGCTGCTTCGACTCCTCGCGCACGCGGGTCATCAGGAAGATGTTGTAGTCGATGCCCAGGGCCACGAGGAACACGAAGCCGTAGAGCGGGACGGCCGGGTCGGCGCCGGGGAACGCGAAGATCCCGTTGAACACGAGCGCGGACACGCCGAGCGCGGTTCCGAACGACAGCACCGTGGTCAGGATCAGCAGCACCGGGGCGAGGATCGACCGGAGCAGCAGCATCAGGATCAGCATGATCACGAGCAGGATCACCGGGATGATGAGGTTGCGGTCGTGGATCGAGGCATCGTTCGTGTCGACCGATGTCGCCGTGACGCCGCCCACGATCGCACCGAGGTCGTCGAGCTCGACGCGCAGCTCCCGCACCGTCGCGGCAGCCTCGGCGGAGTCCGCTGCGTCGGTCAGGGTCCCCTGCAGCAGCACCTGACCGTCCACGACCGTGGGATCCGGCGCGGGGGTTCCCGGAGGGCCGACCGCCGTGATCCCGTCCTCGTCGATCGGCGCGGAGCCGCTCGGGGAGTCGGCGGCGGTCACCGTGACCCCGTCGATCCCGTCGTTGGACAGGAGCACGTCCGCCGCGTCTTGCATGCGCTCCTCGTCGACCACGACCGACACCGGGCTGCCCGACCCGCCGGGGAAGTGCTCGCCCAGCGCGACCTGCCCGTCGCGCGCCTCAGAGGCTCCGAGCACGAGGTCGGACTGCGGCACTCCCACCGCGTCGAGCTGGGTGACTCCGGCGGCTCCGGCCAGGAGCACGAGCGTCGTCACGATCCAGATCACCCGGGGGCGCTTCTTCACCGCGCCGGCGAGGCGAGCCCACAGCCCGGTGGTGCGCATGCCGTGCTCCTCCGCGACGACCTCGGGCTCGAAACGGGGCCGGCGGGGCCAGAACACCGCGCGCCCGAAGAGCAGCAGCAACGACGGGAGCAGTGTGAGCGCCGACAGCATCGCGAACACGATGCCGATCGCGGCGACCGGCCCCAGCGTGCTGTTCGACTTCAGGTCGCTGAGCAGCAGGCACAGCAGTCCGGCGATCACGGTGCCGCCTGACGCGACGATCGGCTCGACCGAGCCCTTCCACGCGGCCCGCAGCGCGACGCCCTTGTCCTGCGCGACGCGCAGCTCTTCACGGAAGCGGGCGACGAGGAGCAGCGCATAGTCGGTCGCGGCGCCGATCACGAGGATGAACAGGATGCCCTGGGTCTGTCCGCTCAGCAGCAGGATCTCCCACTTCGCCAGCCACCACACCACCAGGAGCGCGACGCACAGCGCGAACAGACTCGTGGACAGCACGACGAGGGGCAGCAGGAACGACCGGTAGACCAGGACGAGGATCACGAGGACCGCCAGCAGCGCCACCCCGAGCAGGAGGCCGTCGATCCCCGAGAAGCCGGCGACCAGGTCGGCGCTGAAACCGGCCGGTCCGGTGATGTAGACCGTGACCTCGTCGGGGACCGCCGCGCGCAACTCCTCGCCGAGCGCCGTGGTGGTATCGGCGAGTTCCGCGTCGCCCTCGATCGGGATGAACGCCTGCACGGCCTTCCCGTCGTCGGAGGGGAGCGCGGGCGAGACGTCGTCCGCGACGCCCTCGACCGACGGAGCGTCGGCGACCGCATCGCTGATCGCGTCGAGCTCGGTCTGCGTCAGCTCCTGGTCCGAGGTGAACACCGCGATGGCCGGGATCGCGTCGCTGTCGTTGAACTCACCCAGGAGCTGTTGCACGGTGGTCGCGTCGGCCGATTCGGGCAGGTACGTGGTCTGGTCGTTCGAGGAGACCTCGTCGACCTTGCCGAACAGGGGGCCACCGAACGACGCCCCGGCCAGCCACACCAGGATCAGCAGGACCGGGAGGAAGACCCGCAGCCACGAGTGGCGACGGACGCGCTCTCGGGACGGCGGGGTCGGCGTTTCGGCGGGGCGGGACATCGGGTTCCTTTCGGGAGGAGGTGGGTTCGTCGCGGGGGCGTCGGAGTCAGGAGACCCAGGCGAGGATGAGGATCATCGTGGCGAGGAAGCCGGCGATGTAGTTGAGGGCGATGAAGCGGCGCCAGGCGCGGTTGGTCCTGCCGGAGGTGTCATCGGTGACGTTCCACCACGGTGCGGCGTTCACGATGTAGGGCACGGCGAGTACCGCCGCGAGGGGGCCGGGCCAGGGCGTGAGGAGCATCGCAACCCCCGCCACCGCCCAGAGGCCGATCGCGAGGCGCACGGTGGCTCGGGCACCGATCACGGTGGCGATGGACGAGATGCCGCCCTCGCGGTCCGGCCCCACGTCCTGCACGGCGCCGAACGCGTGCGCCGCCATGCCCCACAGGAAGAACGCGCCGAGCGTGACCACGGTCGCCGCCGAGACCGGAGCTCCCGCGAGGGCGAGGCCGACGATGGCCGGGCTGACGAAGTGGGTGCTCGACGTGATCGAGTCGAGGAACGGCCGTTCCTTGAAGCGCAGCACCGGCGCGGAGTAGGCGATCACCGCGAACACGCTCACCGCGAGCCACCACCACGACGCAGGGTTGCCGACCGCGAACAGGTAGACGAGGAACGGCACGTTGGTCGCGGCAGCGGCCCACAGGGTGGCGCGGTGGATGCGCGGCGACAGCAGTGCTCCCTCGATCCCGCCCTTGCGCGGGTTCGCCAGGTCGGACGCGTAGTCGAACACGTCGTTGATGCCGTACATCGCCAGGTTGTAGGGGATGAGGAAGTACAGCGTGCCGATGACGAACGTGGGATCGATCTCGCGCGTGCTGAGCAGGTAGGCGGCGGCGAACGGGAAGGCGGTGTTGATCCAGCTGATGGGCCGCGACGACAGGAGGATCTGCGCGATGTCGTGTCCGACTCCCGTGCGCGGCACGGACGCCCGGCTCATGCGCGCTCCTCCCGTTCGGTGGCGGCTGCGGTCGCCGCGGCCGAGGTCCCCCTACGGGAACGTCGCGCCCGCAGGGCGGTCCACACGGCGGGCAGCAGCAGCACCGCGGCGACCGGATAGGCGAAGTCCTCCAGCGGAGCGAGACCGATGTGTACGCCGACGAGATGTGCGGGGGAGTAGTGGAAGAGCCCGGTCGCGATCATGACGGTGTCGAACACGGCCGTGAGCGCCAGGAGGGTCAGGGCGGTGGCGGTCAGAGCGCCGGCGTGGGGACCGCGCCGGGCCACGAGCGCGGCGACGAGGCCGCCCGTTGCGGCGACGGCCAGGAACACGGCGGACAGCTGCAGATACGTCATCGGGCGACCTCCGCGCGGGGCGACCGTGCGCGGAGGCGCTCCATGATCCGCACGGCACCGCCGTACAGGACCATGGTGCACACGACCAGGAACACCAGGAAGACCGGCTCCTCGATCGGCAGCTCCGGGGCGAGGACGATGCCCGTCGCGATCATCGCATCACCGCGGAAGAAGATCCCGGCGGCGATGCCCGCCACGTCCCAGACGAGGAAGAACGCGACCCCGAGCACCGTCACGACGGCCGCGGCGAACACGTCGCGCCAGAAGAACAGGCGGAAGCGCCAGTCCAGCAGCAGCATGCACCCGAGCGACACCAGCAGGGCGCCGAGGTAGATCGCGCCGGTCACGGCCGGGCCGTCCGTTCCGAGGGCGCCGGCTCCGGGAGGGGACCGGGCGAGTGGTCGCCACGGATGCGCTTGAGCACCAGCTCCGCGCTGATCAGGCACATCGGCACGCCGACCCCGGGCGCCGTCGTGGCGCCCGCGTAGTACAGCCCGCGGACTCGGCGCGACGCGTTCTGCGCGCGGAACATCGCGCTCTGCGACAGGGTGTGCGCCGGGCCCAGCATTCCGCCGCGCCAGGAGTGGTAGTCGTCGTGGAAGTCGGCAGGTCCCACGGTCTCGCGCACCACGATGCGTTCGCGCAGGTCCGGGATCCCCGCCCACGAGGAGATCATGTCGATCGCGGCGTCGGCGGCCGCTTCGATCTGCGGCGAGCCGGATCCGTCCGATCCGCCGTGGCCGAGGTCGACATCGGCGGGCACCGGGACGAGGACGAAGAGGTTCTCGTGGTCGGGGGGCGCGACGTCGGCGTCGGTCGCGCTCGGGCGGCACACGTACGTCGACGCCGGTGCGGGGATCTGCGGGGTGCGCCCGAAGATCGCGTCGAAGTTCGCGTCCCAGTCGTCGGTGAAGAACAGGGAGTGGTGCGGCAGCTGCGGCAGCGATCCCCGTACCCCGAGCATGACCAGCACCCCGCCGGGCCCGCTTGTCCGCCGCGCCCACCACGACTCGGGGTACGACTGCAGCGACGGCGGCAGCAGCGCGGTCTCCGTGTGGTGCAGGTCGGCGCCGGACACCACGATGTCCGCCTCTTCCACGTGCTGGTCTCCGCTGGGGTCCGTCCACCCCACGCCCCACACGTGCGTCCCGGCGCTGTCGTCCCGCGTGAGGATGCCGGTGACCTCGGCTCCCGTCACGATGCGGACGCCCGAGTCCTCGGCCAGGGCCGCGATCCGCTCGACCACGCGCCAGAATCCGCCCTGCGGGTACAGCACGCCCTGATCGAGGTCGAGCGCGCTCATGAGGTGGTACATCGCGGGGGCGCTGCGCGGATCGGTGCCGAGGAAGACCGCCGGGTAGCCCAGGATCTGCCGGAGCACGGGGTGGCGGAAGCGCCGGGCGGCGAACGACTGGAGTCGGGTTCCCAGGAGGGAGAACAGGCGGGGGAGGGCACGCAGCACTTCCGGGGCCGCGAGGGAGCGCGTGCGGGTGAACGGGTTGTAGAGGAAGTAGCGCTGCGCCATGGTGCCCGCGTGGTACGCCGAGTCGAGGTAGCGGTCGAGCGTGGCAGCGGAGCCCGGCTCGAGGTCGTCGAACAGTCGTCGGACGGCATCGCGGCCCGCGGGAACGGTGACAGCGCCCTCCGCCGACTCCGGTGCGCGGAAGACGCGGTACCCGGGGTCGAGCAGCGTCAGGTCGAGCTGCTCCTCGGTGCTGGTGCCCATCATCCGGAAGAAGTGGTCGAACACCTCCGGCATCAGGTACCACGAGGGGCCGGAGTCGAAGCGGAAGCCCTCGCGTTCGAGCGTTCCGGCGCGTCCGCCCACCCGGTCGTTGCGCTCCAGCACCACGACCTCGTGTCCGTCGCGGGCGAGGAGCCCCGCGGTCGCGAGCCCCGCGACACCGGCACCGATCACGACGACGCGGCTCATCGGTCACGCTCCCACGCGGTGGTCGCGACGGCCCGTGCCGCGAGCAGCGCCTTCACCGGGTCCGGCACGCGCACACGGCGGCGGTAGAGTTCGGCGGCGGGGGTCTTCGCGACGCGGCGGGTGAGTGCGGCGAACAGCGCCAGCGCGCTGCGGACGGCCGCCCTCGCGTCCTTCGGCAGGAGGGGGATCGCGGCGCGGGCGTCGGCCAGCTGGCGTTCGACCGTGGCGACCCAGGCGTCGCGGTCGGCGTCCGTGAGCCGTTCGGTGCCACCGAGGTAGCCGCGCTGCAGGCGGTCGGTGTCGTCGGCGAGGTCGCGCAGGAAGTTGACGTTCTGGAACGCGGCTCCGAGCCGCCGGGCTCCCCGGTGCAGGATCTCCCGCTCCTCCGGGGTGCGGTCGGCATCGCGGAGGAACACCTGCAGGCACATGAGCCCGACGACCTCGGCCGAGCCGTAGACGTAGGCGGCGTGGGCGTCCGCGTCGTAGGCGGTGAACCCGGCGTCGCGGGAGATGTCGGCACGCATGGAGTCGAAGAACGGCCCCGTCAGGTCCTCGCCGATGGCGCACTCCCTCGCGGTGCGGGCGAACGCGTGCAGGATCAAGTCGCTGCTGTACCCGGTGCGCATCGAGCGGTGGGTCTCGGCGATGTACGAGTCCAGTGCCGCGGCCTGCGCCGAGGCGTCTAACCCGGCCTCGGCCGCGACCCCGTCCACGATCTCGTCGGCGATACGCACCATGGCGTAGATGTTGCGCACGTGCTGGCGATGCCGCGTGCCGAGAAGCCGGGTGGCGAGACCGAACGAGGTGGAGTAGGTGCGGATGACGTCGGTGGTGGCGATCTCGGCGGTGCGACTGAAGCGGCGCAGGGCGGCGGGATCCGGGCGTTCGACGGGGCGGGGGCTCATCGGCGGCGGCCCTCGATGCGGTCGGCGATCGCCAGGATCGTGCGCCCGGCCGCGGGGCTGAGCGTGCCGGACTCCTCCGCCTCGGCGAGCACGGTCGACACGGCGGTGAGCTGCTCCTGCACGAGTCCGCGGACGAAGCGCTCGGCGCCGCACTCGCGCAGACGGTCGCGGATGTCGCCGGCGTCGGACGCGCTGAGGTCGGCCGTGCCGAAGCGCAGCTCGATGCTCGGCCAGTGGCTCGTCATGCGCGCGTACGCGATGATCGCGGTCTCCTTGCCCTCTCGGAGGTCGGAGAAGGCGTCCTTGCCGTGTGCGTGCGGGTCGCCGAACACCGAGAGGAGGTCGTCCTGCAGCTGGTAGGCCAGTCCGAGGTGGGTGCCGATCTGGGTGAGCTGCTCCTCGGCTTCCGCGCTGGCTCCGGCGAGGACGGCAGCGGCGCGCAGCGGCAGCACGAAAGAATAGGTCGCGGTCTTGGACGCGCTCGTGGCGAGGATGGTCCGCAGGTCGGGCGTGACGATGCCATCGCTGAGGGCGACGTCGGCGTGCTCACCCGCGACGGTCTCGAACACGGTGGTGTCGAGCAGGGCCAGCAGCCGCTCGCGGCCGTCGGCGCTCACCTCGGCGCGGGCGAAGCCGAGCACTGCGGTCGACAGGAGCAGATCGCCGAGGAGGATCGCGCTCGCGCGTCCCCAGTGCAGGGCGGCGGCCGCGGTCTCGTCGGGGCGCCGCGCCACGAGCGAGCCGATGAGGTTGGGCCGCCCGCGCCGCGTGAGGTCGCCGTCGATCACGTCGTCGTGCAGCAGGAACGCGAAGTGCAACAGCTCGACGTGCGCGGCCACGTCGATCGCGCCCTCGGTCTCGCGTCGGGTGGGCACGGTCGTCGCCAGCGCGGGGAAGAGCTCCATCAGCATGAGCGGACGCAGGAGCTTGCCGCCGAGGGCGTGCTGGGCGGCCTCGTTCCAGAGCGCGGCGAACTCGGCCCCGTGATGCTCGGCGGCCACGGCGCGCTCGGCGAAGCGCCGCCGCAGGACCTCCTCGATCCGAGTACCGAGGTCTTCGTGCGTGATGGTCGTGCTCATGGCTCAGACCTCACCGAGGCTGCGGAGGCGTGGCAGTTGCTCGACGATCCACGGGCTGAACGCGAACGGAGCGAGGGCCACGGCCTCGGCCAGCGCCCCCGGGTCGACCCAGGCCCATTCCGACACCTCCTGCGGGTTGGCGACGGGATCGTGATCGAGCACGGCGACGTGCACGGGGCAGATCTCGTTCTCGACGATGCCGCTCGCATCCACGGCGCGATAGCGGTAGTCGGGGAGGACGAGGCGGACCTGGTCGACCCGGAGGCCGAGCTCGTGCAGGCCGTGCCGCCGCACCGCGTCCGCCATGTCCTCGCCGGGCTGAGGGTGTCCGCAGAAGCTGTTGGTCCAGACGCCGGGCCAGGTGCGCTTGGTTAGGGCGCGCCGCGTGACGAGGACGCGACCGGACGGGTCGAGGACGTAACACGAGAAGGCTAGATGGAGGGGGGTGTCGAACGTGTGGACCTCGTGCTTGGGAAGGACGCCGACGGCTGTCCCGTCTTCCGCGAGGAGCGTGACCTGTTGCATGACTTCCCCGTCCTTTAGCTAACTTGGTGAAATATCAACTTAGCATGAATCTGTTCGTGTGTAACATGATCGCATGGACACCGAGCCCCGCACCACCCTGCGCTCCGGGGCGGCTGTGGCCGCGGACTCCTCCGCTGAATCGGCCTCGACGGAGAGCGCAGACGGGCTGAGTCACGGATCGATCTACCACGTCGACGCGAGCGACCCGCGCAGCACACTGATCGATCGCACCGGGGTGCCCCCGGAGGATCTGCGCCAGATCGCTCTCGTCATGGAGGCGCTGAGCGATCTTCGAGACGCCGAGCAGCGGCTGTCGCAGGCCTCGCGGCGATACATGCAGCTCAACGAGACCGACATGCGCGCGCTGCACTATCTGATCGTGTGTGCCAACCGTGCGATGGTCGCGACCCCCAGCGGCATCGCGCATCACCTGGGCGTGTCCACGGCGGCGACCACCAAGCTCCTCGACCGGCTGGAGAAGGGCGGGCACATCCGGCGGTCGCCTCATCCGACCGATCGTCGTGCGCTCGCCATCACCATCACGCCGGAGACGCGGCACGCCGCGATGGAGACCGTCGGCCGACAGCAGGCGAAGCGCTTCTATGCAGCCGCTCGGCTGTCTTCGGCCGAGCGTGATGTCGTGATCCGCTTCCTGAAGGACATGACGGAGGAGATCACCCTCCGCGATGAGCCGTGGGCGACGGGCGGCGCAAAAGAAGATCCCGCCCGACCGTGAGGCGGGGCGGGACCGTGTCACTGGGCCGCTTTGTAGGCTTCGAGGATGGGGGCGGGAATCCTCCCGCGTTCTGAGAGCGTGTAGCCGTTCTCATTCGCCCACGCGCGGATTGCCGCGACTTCGGGGTTGCGTGCCGGCCGTTTCCGGGTGGAACTCGAGCGTGACGGCGCGGATGATCCGCTCCCGGCGCGGCGGCCCGCGGAGATATACGGCTCGAGTGCGGCGCGCAATTCCTCCGCGTGCGCCGCGTTCAGATCGATCTCGTAGGACGTTCCGTTCAACGAGAAATGCACGGTCTCGCCTTCACCGACCTCCAGGACGCTGCCGTCGATATCGTCGACCAGTTGATGCACAATTCTTCTCGCCATGAATGCGACTGTACCTGCGGCACGCAAACGCAGCAATAAACCACGGTCGCTCGGCCGGAGAGAGAAGCAGTTCAGGGGAGAAGACCGGCGCGGCGTGCCTTCGTCACCGCGGCGTGCCTCGTCGAAGCATCGAGCTTCGACATCGCGGTCCCCAGATATGCCTTGACCGTTCCCTCTCTCAGGCCGAGCTGCGCGGCGATCTCGGCATTCGTCGCGCCGAGCGCCGCGCACGCGAGCACATCCGTCTCCCGAGGGGAGAGGTGCACCACCGGCACCGGGGCGGTGGTGGGCGGCATGGTCTCACCGGCAAGGGTGAGCAGACGCCGCTCCACCTGAGCCAGACGCGCGCGCACGCCGACGTCCTCGACCGCGGCGGCGATGCTGCGCAGTTCGGCGAAGCTCTCACGCAGCTCCTCGCGCTGCGGCGCCGCGACGGTCGGCGGCGTTTCCGTCGCCGCACGGAGCCTCCGCTGCACCTCGTCCCTGATGCGGAGCTCGTCCGCCACCGACTGCGCCACCTGCATGGCGGGCGCCGTGGTCACCCCGCCGACCTGCGCGTGGTCCCAGGCGCCGGCGTACAGAACGCCGCGCGAGCGTCCCTGCACCACGATGGGCAGGGCCAGAAGCGTGCGCAGCCCCTCGCCGAGGACGAAGACGTCGTAGTCGTGCGTGATCTGCCGTGACGAGCCGTAGTCGCTGGTCATGCGCGGCCGCAACTCCATCATGGCGCGCCCGCCGAGACCCCGTTCCGGTCGGACGCGCAGCCCGTCGAGCGACCGGGTGCGGGCCCCGACGATGCTGGTGACGCTCACCACGCCCTCTTCCACGAGACCGCCGAAGGCCACGGGGAACCGTGTGCGTCGTGCGAGCTCGCGCACCGCATTGGCGACGAGATCCGCCTCGGTCTCAGCGGCGATCGGAGAGGTCACGGAATACCTACTTTCGGGGGTGACGGCGCCGTTCCCCGTTTCGTAGCGTCGACCCTACCATTCGGGCGGATCGAGCCGCGCGAGCACGGGACATGTGGCAAGGAGGCCCCATGAACGACCATCAACCGACCCCTCACAGCGGAGCGATCGACTACGTCTCCGTCGAACAGTCTCCGCGATTCGTCCGGCTGAAGCGAACGCAGAGATCGTTCATCTTCCCGTTGGCTGCTTTCTTCCTGGTCTGGTACTTCGTCTATGTGCTGCTGGCCGCATTCGCGCGCGACTTCATGGCGCAGCGGGTGTGGGGCGATATCACGGTCGGTCTGCTCTTCGGACTGGGACAATTCGTCACGACATTCGCGATCACCATGGCATATGTCGCATTTGCAAATCGCAGGCTCGATCCGCTGGCGACCGAGATTAGGGATGAACTGGAGAAGGCGCAGGCCGACGCATGATCGGTATTCGGACGGCTACCGACACCGTCGCCCTCGAGATCAATCCGGTCTTCAACATCTCGATCTTCCTGGCCTTCGTGGCGGTGACCCTGTTCATCGTCATCCGCGCGAGCAGGAACAACAAGACGGCGGCGGACTACTATGCGGCGGGGCGTTCGTTCACGGGGCCGCAGAACGGGTTCGCGATCGCCGGCGACTATCTGTCCGCCGCGTCTTTCCTCGGCATCTGCGGTGCGATCGCAATCAACGGGTACGACGGCTTCCTCTATTCGATCGGGTTCCTCGTGGCCTGGCTTGTCGCGCTCCTGCTGGTGGCCGAGCTCATGCGCAACACCGGGAAGTTCACGATGGCGGATGTGCTGTCGTTCCGCTTGAAGCAGCGCCCGGTGCGCATGGCGGCGGCCATCACCACCCTGGCGGTGTGCTTCTTCTACCTGCTCGCGCAGATGGCCGGCGCCGGCGGGCTCGTCTCGCTGCTGCTCGGCATCGACGGGCGCGTCGGACAGTCGATCGTGATCGCGGTGGTCGGCATCCTCATGATCGTGTACGTCCTGATCGGGGGGATGAAGGGAACCACGTGGGTGCAGATCGTGAAGGCGGTCCTGCTCATCGGTGGCGCTCTCGGGATGACGATCTGGGTGCTCGCGCTCAACGGGTTCAGCCTCAACACGCTGTTTGAGGCTGCGGTCGCCAACTCCGACAAGGGTGACGCGGTGCTCGCGCCCGGGTTGCAGTACGGGGCGAATCCGTGGGACTTCCTCTCTCTCGGCATGGCCCTGGTGCTCGGTACCGCCGGTCTGCCGCATGTGCTCATGCGGTTCTATACGGTGCCGACGGCCAAGGAGGCGCGGCGGTCTGTGGTGTGGGCCATCTGGCTCATCGGCGGTTTCTACCTGCTGACGTTGGTACTGGGCTACGGCGCCGGCGCGCTCGTCGGAGCGGATGTGATCGCGGAAGCACCCGGTGGGGTGAACTCGGCGGCACCGCTCCTGGCGCTGCAGCTCGGCGGCCCCGTGCTGCTCGGTTTCATCTCGGCCGTCGCGTTCGCCACGATCCTCGCGGTGGTCGCCGGGCTGACCATCACGGCTGCGGCGTCGTTCGCCCATGACATCTATGCCAACGTGATCCAGAAGGGACGCAAGGATGCCGCGGGGAACCCGGTCGAGGCCGATCCGAACGGCGAGGTGCGCGTCGCCCGTCGTACGGTCATCGTGATCGGCATCCTCGCGATCGTGGGCGGTATCGGCGCTCAGGGGCAGAACATCGCGTTCCTGGTGGCGCTCGCCTTCGCCGTCGCGGCGTCGGCGAACCTGCCGACGATCCTCTACTCGTTGTTCTGGCGGAGGTTCACCACGCGTGGCGCGGTGTGGAGCATGTACGGCGGCCTGGGCTCGGCGATCCTGCTGATCGTCCTGTCTCCGGTCTTCTCTGGGACGCCGACGTCGATGATCCCCGGCATCGACATCGCGGTGTGGCCACTCAACAATCCGGGAATCGTCTCCATCCCGTTGGGCTTCCTCCTCGGCTGGCTCGGCACGGTCACGAGCACCCGACGCGAGTCGCCCGAGCTTGCTGCGGAGATGGAGGTCCGTTCCCTCACCGGCTTCGGTGCCGAGAAGGCGGTGGACCACTAGAGACCCCGTCGCCTCGGTGGAACAGAGAGGTGGACCCGGCGGCCTACTCGCCGGGTCCACCTCTCTGCGGGGTCGGGTGCGTGGGGTCGGGAAGCTCAGTGCGACTCGAGATCGAGGAGGAATCGTTTGCGGTCGGGGTGTGCGCCGTACTGGCCCGGTGATCCGTCGGAGCGCACCACACGATGGACCGGGACGATGATGGAGAAGGGGGTGACGCGGCAGGCGGTGCCGACCGCTCTGGCCGCTCCGGGGTGGCCGGCAAGGATCGCGACCTCCCCATAGCTCATGGTCTGCCCCCACTCGATCTCGCAGATGGTCTGCAGCGCTCGCCGCGCGAAGCCGTCCGTGAGTCGCCAGTCGATGCGCAGGTGCGTGTCGAACCGCATCGGATCGCCGTCGAAGTAGTCGAGGAGCAGCTGCGCCAGTTCGTCGGCGGCGCCGGGGGCAGGGGCGGGAACGGCGCCCAGCTGCCGAGACACCCCCTCCAGCAGCCAGGGGACGCTCGGGTCTTCCGACTCGGAGAGGTCGAAGCGCACGATGCCCTCGTCGGAGAACACGGCGAGGGCATCGCCGAACGGCGTCGGGGCGAAGTCGTAGCGGAAGCTCATGGCACCATCCTGGTGGGCGCGGCCGATAAGGATGATGCTGCGCTCGTCGCGTTTCACGGACCGTGGAGAACCTGAGCCGAGGCCTTGGCGGGGGAGGGAGGGTGAACGTCGGACGGACGCGCGGATTTTCGGCGGAAACCCGCCAGGGATACCGGCCTCCGGCGGTCGCGCGCCTAGGGTGTGAGTGTGTGGCGACGTGAAGGGAAGTCTGCGGACGGCACGGCGGCGGAGACCGCTGTGCCTCTCGGCGACCTCCACGAGACCTCGACCGGCGTGGACATCGCGCATGCCGCCGAGGCCGAGCGGACGAGGCTGAAGGCGGAGGCGGCTGATCTCGGAGGTCCCTCCCCGCTCACCAGTTTCCGTGACGGGCCGGAGTCCGGCATCGACATCTCCAAGGCCCACCCCGGCAGCCTCCCGCAGTTCATCACCGGCAAGTCCACGCTGCTGTCCAATCTCTTCCGCGACGAGGTGGGACTGCGCACCGCCCGACTCGCGGCCGAGCGCATCACCGCGAAGAACACCGAGCTGCGCACGGTCCGTGGCATCGAGGCCGTGCACCTGGCGGTCGGTGTCGCGCGATGGCGGATCGGTGGCGCGTGGTTCGCCGCGCCCGTGCTGCTGCGGCCGCTCGCGATCCGCCGTCACCATACCGACTTCGAGCTCAAGCTCCAGGGCGCCTTCGAGGTGAACCCCGAGCTCGTGCGCATCGCGAGGGAGCACTTCGGTCTCACGATCGATGCCGATGCCCTCGCTGCTCTCGCGTACGACGGCGGCATCTTCAAGCCGCAGCCCGTGATCGACAGTCTCCGCGCGCTCACGCGATCAATCGACACCTTCTCCGTCGAGCCGCGTCTCGTCGTATCGACCTTCGCCGACGTCGGTTCCGCCATGTCCCGCGATGGCGCAACCCTCGACCACACCGTGCTCAACGCTCTCGGCGGCCACGTCGGCGATCGCGAACAGCTCGCTGCGCCCCGGGCGGTGCCGCATCACACGGGCCCGGACGATCGTGCCCCCGCGTCGGACAACCTTCTTCTGGATGCCGACGCCGAACAGGAGGCGGTGCTCGCACGCATCGCGGCCGGGCACTCGTTGACTGTGGCGACGCTTCCGGGGACCGGGGGCACGCAGACCGTCATCAACGCCATGGGCGAGCTGGTCCGGGCGGGCAAGCGCGTGCTCGTGGTGTCAGCGCGACGGTCCACTCTCGACGGCGTGCGCCACCGTCTCGCCGGCATCGGGCTGGACAGCCTCGCCGTGTCGCCCGCCAGCGTGCGACGCGACCTCGTGAAGGCGATCGGCCGCAACGAGAAGGCGACGGCGCCGAAGGTGAGCGAGGTCGACGACGCACTCGTCCGGCTCCGCACTGTGCTGCGCGACTACCGTGAGGCACTGACGTCACCCGTGCCGGGGCTCGACGCCTCGGTCCTCGACGCCACACGCCATCTCACCCGCCTCGCCTCCCTTCCGGTTCCGCCCTCGACCACAGCGAGGCTGGGGATCGACGCGCTCCGGCGACTCGCCGCCGATCGGACGGACGCAGCCGAGGCCCTCGCGCACGCGGCTCGTCTCGGCGAGTTCCGCGTCGGGCCCAACGACTCTCCCTGGTACGGCGTCACGTTCGCCAGCACCGAGGCCGCCCGTGCCGCACACGAGCTCGCCGGGCGACTGCACGCGACGAGCGTCCCGGCACTCCTGGAGCGCGGCTACGAGCTGATCGCACAGACGCACATGCGCCCCTTCGCCACGATCGACGAGCTCGGCGAGTACCTCCGCCTGCTGCAGGGCATCCGCGACACGCTCGATCGCTTCAGCCCGACCGTGTTCGAACGGCCGCTCGGCGAGCTCATACAGGCGCACGGCTCACGACGCGATGCGCCGGGGATGTCCGGCGCGAACCGTCGTCGGCTGCGACGGCTGGCGAAGGAGTACGTGCGTCCGGGTGTGCACGTGACCGAGATGCACGAGGCGCTGCTGCGCATCCAGACGCAGCGCACGCAGTGGCAGCGCTATGTCGATGCGGGCGTCGCTCCGGAGATCCCGCTCGGGCTCGCCGACGTCTACGTGGCCTGGCAGCGGGTCGAGGCGGAGCTGGCGGAACTGGATGCGGCCCTGGGGCGCCGTGAGCCTCTGTCCTCCCTCCCGGTCGCGCGGCTGGTGCGGATGCTGGCGGGTCTCGCGGCGAAGTCCGAGGTGTTCGAGAACCTCGTGGAGCGCGCGCAGCTGCGCGACAAGCTGGCTCTCCTCGGGCTGGAGCCGCTGCTCACTGAGCTCTCGGTGCGACATGTGTCCGAGGCCCAGGTGGGGGAGGAGCTCGAGTTCGCGTGGTGGCAGTCGCTGCTGGAGCGGGCGCTGCAGGACAACCGGTCCCTGCTGGGTGCGAACACGGCCGTCGTCGACCGGCTCGAGCGCGACTTCCGGCTTGTGGACGAGGCGCATGCGGCGATGGCGGGACCGTTGCTGGCGTGGCAGCTGGCCAACCAGTGGCGTATCGCGATCGTCGACGAGCCGCAGCAGTCGCAGCATCTGCGCCGTGCGCTGACCCAGCCGTCGACCACGACCGCGGAGGTCGTGAGCGCGGCGCCGACCCTGGTCGACGTGCTCGCCCCGGTGTGGATCTCGTCGCCGTACCTCGTGCCGGAGATCCCTGACTCGGTGGAGTTCGACACCGTGCTGCTGGTCGACGCCGCTGCCATCAATCTCGCGGAGGCCGCCCCGGCGATCCGTCGCGCGCGCCAGGTGGTTGCGTTCGGTGATCCGGTGACACAGCGGCCCACGCCGTTCCACATCGCCGTCGATCCGTCCGAGGAGTGGGAGGCCGAGGTCCCGTTCGACGAGGTGTCGGTCTTCGAGCGCCTGTCCGAGCTGCTGCCCGTGATGACCCTCACCCGGAGCTATCGCGCGGGTGGTGAGGACCTCGCGGAGCTCATCAATGACGCGTTCTACGGCGGGGAGATCGTCTCCCTCCCGTGGGCCGGGTCCTATCTCGGCCGAGGCAGCCTCACGGTCGACTACGTGGAGGGGGGAACGGGCACTCCCGACCCCGTCTCCGGAGCGGTCGAGAGCCCGGACGCCGAGGTCGCGCGGGTGGTCACGCTCGTGGTGGAGCATGCCGTCCACCGTCCCGCCGAGTCGCTCATGGTCGTCACGGCGAGCACGCGCCACGCCGAGCGGGTGCGCGCGGCGGTGACCTCCGCGTTCGCCGGTCGCTCGGATGTCGCGGACTTCGTGGGCCGTGACACCGCCGAACCGTTCGCGGTCCTGACGCTCGAGGAGTCGGTGGCGGAGAGCCGCGACCGCGTGATCTTCTCGCTCGGATTCGGTCTGACCAAGCACGGACGGGTGCTCAGCGACTTCGGCGACCTGTCGACCCCGGACGGCGAGCGTCTGCTCACCGTGGGCATGACCAGGGCGCGCCGGTCGATGGTCCTGGTGTCGTCGATCCGGCCGTCGGCGTTCGACGACGGTCGGCTGGAGCACGGCGCCGCCACCCTCATGTCGATCCTGGGCGGTCTGGCCACGCGCGCGCGTGACGCACGTCTGGAGGATCTCGCCGATCCGCTGACGTTGGCCCTCGCGCGGGAACTGCGACGACTCGGAGCCTCGGTCGACGTGGACTACCGGGGACTGCTTCCGCTCGTGGCGCAGCATCGGGGCAAGGCGGTCGTGATCGAGTCCGACCCGGAGTCGCGCGGCGAATCGTTGCGCGAGACGCTGCGCCTGCGCCCGCACGTGCTCCGCCGCCTCGGGTGGCACTATGTGCGCGTGCACGCGTTCGACCTGTACAGCGACCCGCGCACCGTGGCGACGCGCATCGCGTCCGTGCTCGGCATCGCGGAGTCGACGGCTCGGGCCGAGAACGACACGCAGCCCATCGACCTCGGCGACCGCGGGCGTGAGTGACAGCGGCGACGCGGAGCCTCGGCAGCGCGTGGTTCGGGTGCCCGGGGCTCGCCGGGCACGGTTGACACCGGTTCCCGGGAGCGACACGGCCCCTGAGGCGGCGACCACCGCGACCGGCGACGAACGCCGGACCGCTCCCGCGGGCGCCAAGGGCCCGAACGACGAGCAACTCCTGCGCGACGTGCCGCCGCACTACTGACACGGCAGTGCCCTGCACAAGAAAGACGCACGGCCCTCGGGAGGACCGTGCGTCGTGAGTTCTGTGCCGCGTGGGGGCGCGGCCCGGTGTCAGGCGCCGCGCTGCTGCTTCTGCAGCAGGTCGCGGATCTCCGCGAGGAGTTCGGTCTCGCTGGCCTGGGCGGCCTCCTCGACGACCGGGTTCTTCTTCGCGCGACGCTCCTTGTAGATGTTCATCGGCATCACGAAGGCGAAGTACACCACGATGGCGACCGCGAGGAAGCTGATGATCGCGGTGATCAGGTCACCGATCGGGAAGGTGACCTCCTGCCCGTACAGGCCGGTGATTTTCGGGCCGAACTTCCCCGCTGCGTCCGCGACGAAGAACAGCGACACCAGCGGATTGATGATGCTGGCGACGATCGCGTTGACGACGGCGGTGAACGCACCGCCGATCACGACGGCGACCGCGAGGTCGATGACGTTGCCGCGCAGAATGAACTCTTTGAATCCCTTGATCACGGGAAACCCCCAAATATCGTGCGACCTCAGTTCGAGGCCGGGGTCGATGCGGCGGTCGTTTTGGCCCCCGTCGTCGAACCCGCCTTCGATGATGCCGAACCCGTCGCGGATGTGCCACTTCCGGCACGCGAGTCCGTGCGGTAGAAGCCGGAGCCGTTGAAGGTCACACCGATGGAGCCGTACTGCTTGCGCAGCGGGCCGCCGCACTCGGGGCAGACCGTGAGCGCGTCGTCGGAGAAGCTCTGGACAGCGTCGAACTGGTGCCCGCACGTCGTGCAGGCATAGGCGTAGGTGGGCATGGGGTCCTTGCGGTTCAGCGTCGCCGGGGCGACAGGTTCAGGGTCTGCGTCGGGGTGACGATGCCGTCCACCGGCTGATCGTGCACCTCCCGCGGCAGTGCGTCGAGTATCTCGGAATCATAGATGACGGCATACACGGGCGGGCACTTCTCCATGGAGCCGATCGTCTTGTCGAAGTAGCCGCGTCCCCAGCCCATGCGCATGCCGGAGCGGTCGACGGCGGCGGCGGGGACGATCATGAGGTCGACGTCGTTCACCGCGATCGGGCCGAGCACCTCGCCGGTCGGCTCCGGCAGTCCGTGCAGACCCTCGGCGACCTCGTCGGTGTCGTCGGCGACCGCCCAGTCGAGCAGCCCGTCGGCGCGCGTGACGGGCAGCAGCACGCGGATTCCCCGCCGCACAGCGCGGGTCACGAAGTCGCGCGTCCCGGGCTCGGTGGTGGTCGAGAGGAAGCAGGAGATCGACCGTGCGCCGAGCTCATCCACCAGCGCGTCGAGGCGTTCGCCGATCGCGTTCGCCGCCGCCTCACGCTGCGGGTCGGAGAGGAGTTGACGCCGTTCACGCAGGTCTGCCCGAAGGGCTCGCTTGGCGTGCTCGACGTCTTTCCACATGCTCCGAGTCTAGGGCGGGGCCCGGCGGTAGGCTGTGGGGATGGGTAACGAGAAGATCAAGGCCGTCATTCCCGCCGCAGGACTGGGGACCCGCTTCCTGCCAGCGACGAAGGCGATGCCGAAGGAGATGCTCCCCGTCGTGGACAAGCCGGCGATCCAGTACGTGGTCGAGGAGGCTGCCGATGCCGGCATCGAGGACATCCTGGTGATCATCGGGCGGAACAAGAACGCGATCTCCAACCACTTCGACTCGGTACCCGAACTCGAGGTCAAGCTCATGGAGAAGGGCGACACCGGTCGGCTCGAGCGCGTGATGAAGTCGAGCGATCTGGCCGACATCCACTTCGTGCGTCAGGGCGAGCCCAAGGGGCTCGGGCACGCGGTGCTGCGTGCCCGCACGCACGTCGGTGACAGTTCGTTCGCCGTGCTGCTGGGTGATGACCTGATCGACGAGCGCGACCCGCTGCTCACGGAGATGATCGCCCAGCACGAACGCACGGGCGCGGCCGTCATCGCGCTCATGGAGGTCGACCCGGACAGCATCCACATGTACGGCGCCGCTGCCGTCGAGCCGATCGAGGGATCCGACGCGGTGCGGGTCACCGGTCTCGTCGAGAAGCCCGCCAAGGAGGATGCGCCGTCGAACCTCGCGATCATCGGCCGCTACGTGCTCCCCGCGTCCGTCTTCGAGATCCTCGAGCGGACCGAGCCGGGCAAGGGCGGCGAGATCCAGCTCACCGACGCGCTGCAGGAGCTCGCGACGGCCGAGGGCGGTCCCGGCGTCGTCGGCGTGGTGTTCGGCGGGCGCCGCTACGACACGGGTGACCGTGTGGACTACATCAAGGCGATCGTGCAGCTGGCGACCGACCGCGATGATCTCGGAGCCGAGCTCCGCCCCTGGCTGAAGGACTTCGCGGAGCGCCTCTAGGCGATCGCGCGGGCGGTCGAGGTGCGGCATGGAGATGATGGCGGGGATGCGGCACGGGCCCGTTGAGCTGCGCCTGATCAGGACCAAGGACGCCAGGCCGCTTCAGCACGAGCTGCTGACGAACCGGTCGTGGCTGCAGCCGTGGGAGGCGACAGTGCCGCATGGCGCCGTGTCGTTCGACATGCGCCTCAGCATCCGGCGCCTGCTTCAGCAGTACCGTGACGGCGGTGGCTATCCGTTCGTCATGGAGTGCGACGGTGAGATCGCGGGGCAGCTGAACGTGTGGGGAGTGGCGCGGGGATCCCTGTGCTCCGCGACCATCGGCTACTGGGTCAGCGAGCGGTTCGCCGGGCGGGGGATCACTCCGACCGCTGTCGCCCTCGCGACCGACGCCTGCTTCACGGAGTACGGTCTGCATCGGATGGAGATCTGCATCCGACCCGAGAACGCCGCGAGTCTCCGCGTCGTGCAGAAGCTCGGCTTCCGGTACGAGGGCCTTCGTCGCCGGTACATCCACATCGATGGCGACTGGCGCGATCATTACGCTTTCGCACTCACCCGGGAAGACGTGCCCCAGGGTGTGCTCGCCCGCTGGCTGAGCGGTCAGGTCCCACCTGAGGCCGCGGCCGTCCCTCCTTCGGACCGCATCTCGCTCTGATCGAGTCCCATTCCGCCCGGACACACCGCGACACGCGCCCGGCTGCACGGCGGCGCCACCCCGCTGCCCTTACCGTTGTCGTTATGGACGGGCCGGTGCTGAGCGGGGGAGTGATCGTGCTCGTCGCCGTGCTCCTGTGGATGCTCTATCTCCTGCCGTCCTGGCGCGGACGCTTCCAGTACAACGCCGCGGAGCGCAACGCCGTGCGGCTGAACCAGGCCCTCCGCGTGCTGGCAGAGACCAGTGAGACGCCGAGCGAGGTGCACGTCGAGCTCAATGCCCGGACGGTGCTCGCTCAGCAGAAGCTCGCGAAGCGCGTGCAGTCGCAGCGCGAGGCGGCCGAGCTCGAGGCGTTGCGCGAGCAGCTCGCTGCCACCAAGGCGGACCCGGCGGTCCGGCGTGCACGCGCGCGTCGGCGCACGCGGATGCTTGCGACGTCCACGCTTCTGCTCGGCCTCGTCGCCGCCGGGTTCGGCGTATGGCAGCTCCTTGCCGCCGGATCCTCCGTGCTCCTGTGGGTGGGCGGCGCGCTCACCTTCACCGCCGCACTGATCCTGCAGCGCATGGCGTCGGTGGCGGTACGCGCGGCTCGCCGACCCCGGGTCGCGGTGCCGGCGGAAGCGCAGCGCGTCGCTCCGGAGCTTCACGACCAGGGGCGGGCGACCTGGACGCCGCGCCCGCTTCCCGAACCGATGGTCTCGGTCACCGGCTCGCGAGCGCACGTCGCGCGTGCCGAGATGGATGCGCAGCAGGCGCGACGTGACGCCGCGCGACGCGCCGAGCTGCGGGAGCGCGCTGAGCGCCTCGCTCCCGCTCCCCCCGTCGCGATCCCCGCACCCGCGGCGGATTCTCCGTACGCGCGGATGGGTTTCGTGGACGACGCCGAGATCGAGGCGCACGTTCGCGAGCTTCTCGCACGGCGAGCGGCTGGTTGACTGCGCCGACACGAACACCCCGCGCATCGTGATAACGTAGAACTCGTTCACGGGCCTATGGCGCAGTTGGTAGCGCGCCTCGTTCGCATCGAGGAGGTCAGGGGTTCGAATCCCCTTAGGTCCACAACAACACATGAAGAAAGCCGCCGGGTCACCGGCGGCTTTCTTCGTCTCCGCCCGGGGCTTCCGTTCCGTCCGCAGCATCATCTCGGCGCGAATGGTTCGAGGTCGCAGCAGAACGTGAGCGCGCGTCGCGGACCCGTCGCCCGGCGACCGCTGCGTAGGATCCGAGCCGGAATCCACCGGGTGGGGGTGCGACACGCCCGGGCGGATGGGGCGATTTGCCCGCCCCCCGGAATCCACGTAAGTTATTACCTGTTCGCCCCAAACGGTTGAGCGGAGGTCCTCGGACCGGCTCCCGTCAAGCATCGAACACCTCCCGATTCCAGAAGAGCTCGATAGAGCAATCCGGATGAAGGTGCTGACTCGTTCCCTCGAGCAGGTCGCCGAACGGCGATTTGACAACGGAAACGAGATCGGTAAGATAGAGAAGTTGCCCTGCGGGCCTGGTTGTGATGGCTGGGTCGTGGGAGTTCAAGAAGCTGAGCGGCCTGAGCTGGCCGCAGCTGGTGCGGGATGCGGTGTCGATG
>NZ_SSDQ01000110.1:0-45310 GCF_004794315.1 Microbacterium sp. PF5
CGGGCGCGCGAAGGGCGTCGGCTCGTCGACACTGCGCAGCCGCTTCATCCTGCGCAACGCCATGCTGCCGGTGATCACCACGATCGGTCTGCAGACGGGACTGCTGATCTCGGGGGCGGTGCTCACCGAGACGGTGTTCGCGTTCCCCGGCATCGGCTCGTTCCTGGCGCGGGCCATCTTCACGCGGGACTTCCCGGTGCTCCAGGGCTTCATCATCTTCATCGCGATCGCGTACGCGCTGATCAACCTGGCGGTGGACGTCTCCTACAGCTTCATCGACCCGAGAGTGAGGGTGCAGTGATGTCTCTCCTCATCGTCCGAAAGGAGGCGGTCGCATGAGCATCGCCCTCCCACCCGCACAGGGACCCTCCGCCGAGAGCGGGGGAAGCATCGACACCGTCGCGATCGCGCAGGCCGATCTGAAGAACGGCGGCGGCTTCTGGAGCGACGTGTTCCGTCGACTCCGCCGCAACCCGACCGCATGGATCGGCGCGGTCATCGTGCTCGTCTTCCTGGCAATCGCCCTGCTGGCACCGGTGATCGCCCCGTATCCGGAGACCGCGCTCCCCGGCGCGAAGTTCATCACCCCGACGCACATCCCCGGACCGGGCGAGCTGCCGGAGTTCCCGCTCGGGCTCGACCGCTTCGGCGGCGACGTGCTCTCGAAGCTGATCTGGGGCGCGCAGGCGTCGCTGCTCATCGGTGTCGTCTCGACCGCGATGGGGCTCGTCGGCGGCATGCTGCTCGGGCTCATCGCCGGCACGTTCGGCGGCTGGGTCGACACGGTCATCATGCGCGTGGTCGACATCATCCTGTCCGTGCCGAACCTGCTGCTGGCGGTGTCGATCGCGGCGATCCTCGGCCAGACGCCGTTCGCGGTCATGATCGCGATCGGTGCCTCGCAGGTGCCGATCTTCGCGCGGCTGCTGCGGGCGTCGATGCTGCAGCAGCGCTCCAGCGACTACGTGCTCTCGGCGCAGACGCTGGGCCTCGGCCGCGGCCGGATCACGATGTCGCACGTGCTCCCCAACGCGATCGGCCCCGTGATCGTGCAGGGCACGCTGACGCTGGCGACCGCGGTGATCGACGCGGCGGCGCTGTCGTTCCTCGGGCTCGGCGGCGGCCGCCCCGAGACCGCCGAGTGGGGGCGCATGCTCACCTACGCCCAGGCGGAGCTGGCGATCGCGCCGTGGCTGGCGTTCCTGCCCGGCATCTGCATCGCGGTCACCGCGCTCGGCTTCACCCTGCTGGGCGAGGCGCTGCGCGAGGCCATGGACCCGAGGACGAGGGCACGATGAACACGCGAGACGAGGGCGCCGCGCGCGCCGCGAGGGAGAACCGCATGTCGGACGAGCCGCTGCTGTCGGTCGAGGGACTGGCGGTCGACTTCGCCACCATGGACGGCGTCGTGCACGCGGTCGAGGGCGTCGACCTGGAGATCCGACCGGGCGAGACGGTCGCGATCGTGGGTGAGTCCGGGTCGGGCAAGTCCACCACCGCGATGGCCATCATCGGGCTGCTCGCCGGGGGCGGGAAGGTCGCGGCGGGCAGTATCCGCCTGGACGGCCGCGAGATCGCGCACGCCTCGGAGAACGAGCTGCGCACGATCCGGGGGCGCGACATCGGCCTGGTCCCGCAGGACCCCATGTCGAACCTCAACCCGGTCGCCAAGATCGGCACGCAGGTCGCAGAGACGCTGCTCGCGCACGGCCTGGCCACGCGGCAGAACGTGCAGGGGAAGGTCGTCGAGGCGCTCACGGCCGCGGGCCTGCCCGACCCGGAGCGCCGCGCCAAGCAGTATCCGCACGAGTTCTCCGGCGGTATGCGCCAGCGCGCGCTGATCGCGATCGGGCTGGCGTGCAAGCCGCGGCTGCTGATCGCCGACGAGCCCACCAGCGCGCTCGACGTCACGGTGCAGCAGACCATCCTCGACCAGATCGGCGAGATGACGCGCGAGCTCGGCACGGCGGTGCTGCTCATCACGCACGACCTCGGTCTCGCGGCCGAGCGGGCGGAGCGGGTCGTGGTGATGCACCGCGGCAAGGTGGTCGAGCAGGGGCCGGCGCGGCAGATCCTGGAGGACCCGCAGCACCCGTACACGCAGTCGCTCGTGAAGGCGGCGCCCTCGGTCGCGGTCGCCCGGCTGCGGCCGGAGGCGTTCGTGCGCGACACGTCCGCCGCCGAGCAGCCCGCGGAGGAGAAGCCGCGCGACCACATCGTCGAGATCGAGAACCTCACGAAGGTGTATCCGGTGCGGGGCAAGCACGAGGACTTCGTGGCCGTCGATGACGTGTCGCTGGCGATCCCGCGCGGCGAGACGGTCGCGATCGTCGGGGAGTCCGGCTCGGGCAAGACGACGACCGCCCGCATGCTGCTCAAGCTGATCGAGCCCACCAGCGGACTCATCCGCTACGAGGGCAAGGACGTCGCATCGCTGAATCGTGCGGAGACGAAGGAGTTCCGGCAGCGCGTGCAGCCGATCTTCCAGGACCCGTACTCGAGCCTGAACCCGATGTTCACGATCGAGCGTTTGATCGCCGAGCCCCTGGAGTTCTATCGGCGGGGGAGTGGCGCCGACCGTCGCAAGCGCGTGCGGCAGCTGCTCGACGACGTGGCGCTGCCGCAGTCGATGCTGCGCCGCTACCCGTCGGAGCTGTCGGGCGGTCAGCGGCAGCGCGTCGCGATCGCCCGGGCGCTCGCGCTCTCGCCCGACCTCATCGTGTGCGACGAGCCGGTGTCGGCGCTCGACGTGCTGGTGCAGGACCAGATCCTGCGGCTGCTCGGCGACCTGCAGCGGGAGTACGGCCTGAGCTACCTGTTCATCTCGCACGACCTCGCGGTGGTGCGGCTCATCAGCGATTACGTGTGCGTGATGAAGGACGGGAAGCTGGTCGAGGCGGCGACGTCGGAGGAGATCTTCACGAATCCGCGCGACCCCTACACGCGGCGCCTGCTCGCCTCGATCCCGGGCAACGAGCTCGGCATCGCGTCCTGAGGCGGGGGAGCGAGCGCCAATACCGCAGGTTCTGAGATTGGTCAAGGACTGTGCTTGCCATGTCGCGGAATCGTGGGTATAGTTGGTAGTTGCGCTCGCTCCTCCCTGCCCTCATATGGTGGTCGGCATCCGTTGAGCTCTCGAGCGCGAACTCCACCTGACGACAAAGGAATCGAGAAGCCCTGCGGGGCTCACGGAGGTTATTCCCTTGGCTGCTGCTCCCAACGCATCCACATCCACCACCACCAAGAACGGACGCGGAGCTTCCCGTCTTTCGTTCGCCAAGATCTCCGACACGCTGACGGTCCCCGACCTTCTCGCTCTGCAGACCGAGTCCTTCGGTTGGCTCGTCGGCAACGACGCCTGGAAGGCGCGCGTGGCCGAGGCGAAGGCCGCCGGTCGCACCGACGTGAACGAGAACAGCGGTCTGGGCGAGATCTTCGAGGAGATCTCCCCGATCGAGGACCTCGGCGAGACGATGCAGCTGTCGTTCACGAACCCGTACCTGGAGCCGGAGAAGTACTCCATCGAGGAGTGCAAGGAGCGTGGCAAGACCTACGCCGCGCCGCTGTACGTCGAGGCCGAGTTCATGAACCACCTCACGGGTGAGATCAAGACGCAGACGGTCTTCATGGGCGACTTCCCCCTGCAGACCGACAAGGGCACGTTCATCATCAACGGCTCCGAGCGCGTCGTCGTTTCGCAGCTCGTCCGCTCGCCCGGTGTCTACTTCGACAAGACGCCCGACAAGACCTCCGACAAGGACATCGTCTCGGCGCGCGTCATCCCGAGCCGCGGTGCCTGGCTCGAGTTCGAGATCGACAAGCGCGACCAGGTGGGCGTGCGCGTCGACCGCAAGCGCAAGCAGTCCGTCACGGTCTTCCTCAAGGCGCTGGGCATGACCAGCGAGGAGATCCTGGCCGAGTTCGCCGGCTACACCTCCATCGAGGAGACGCTCGCGAAGGACACGATCGTCACCAAGGAAGACGCGCTGCGCGACATCTACCGCAAGCTGCGTCCGGGCGAGCAGGTGGCCGCCGAGGCTGCCCGCGCGCTGCTCGACAACTTCTACTTCAACCCGAAGCGCTACGACCTCGCCAAGGTCGGCCGGTACAAGATCAACCACAAGCTGGGTCTCGACACCCCGCTGACGGAGTCGGTGCTGACGGTGCAGGACATCGTCGCGACCATCAAGTACCTGGTGCGTCTGCACGCCGGCACCGAGGAGACCTTCGAGGGCATCCGCGGCGGCAAGAAGACGGAGATCCGTCTCGCGACCGACGACATCGACAACTTCGGCAACCGTCGCATCCGCGCGGTCGGCGAGCTGATCCAGAACCAGGTCCGCACGGGTCTGTCCCGCATGGAGCGCGTCGTCCGCGAGCGCATGACCACGCAGGACATCGAGGCCATCACGCCGCAGACGCTGATCAACGTGCGCCCCGTCGTCGCCGCGATCAAGGAGTTCTTCGGAACCTCGCAGCTGTCGCAGTTCATGGACCAGAACAACCCGCTCGCGGGTCTGACCAACAAGCGCCGCCTCTCGGCCCTCGGCCCCGGTGGTCTGAGCCGCGACCGCGCCGGCGTCGAGGTCCGTGACGTCCACCCCTCGCACTACGGCCGCATGTGCCCGATCGAGACCCCGGAAGGCCCGAACATCGGCCTGATCGGTGCGCTCGCGACCTTCGCGCGCATCAACTCGTTCGGCTTCATCGAGACCCCGTACCGCAAGGTCGTCGACGGTGTCGTGACCGAGCAGATCGACTACCTCACGGCGTCCGAGGAGGTCGACTTCAACATCGCGCAGGCCAACGCGCCGCTCGATGCGAAGGGTCGCTTCCGCGAGAGCCACGTGCTCGCGCGCCCCAAGGGCGGTAGCGGTGAGGTCGACCTGTTCCTGCCGGAGGAGATCGGCTACATCGACGTCTCGCCGCGCCAGATGGTGTCGGTCGCGACCTCGCTCGTGCCCTTCCTCGAGCACGACGACGCGCAGCGCGCGCTCATGGGCGCCAACATGCAGCGCCAGGCCGTGCCGCTGCTGCGCAGCGACTCGCCGCTCGTCGGCACCGGTATGGAGGGTTACACCGCCATCGACGCGGGTGACGTGATCACCGCCGAGAAGGCCGGTGTCGTCTCCGAGGTCTCCGCCGACCGCGTCGTGGTCATGCTCGACGAGGGCGGCACGCAGGAGTACCACCTGCGCAAGTTCGACCGCTCGAACCAGGGCACCTCCTACAACCAGAAGGTCGTCGTGTCGGCCGGTGAGCGCGTCGAGGTCGGCGAGGTCATCGCCGACGGCCCCGCCACCGAGAACGGCGAGCTGGCCCTCGGCAAGAACCTCCTCGTCGCGTTCATGACGTGGGAGGGCTACAACTTCGAGGACGCCATCATCCTGAGCCAGGACCTGGTGAAGGACGACACCCTCTCGTCGATCCACATCGAGGAGTACGAGGTCGACGCCCGCGACACCAAGCTCGGCAAGGAGGAGATCACCCGTGACCTCCCCAACGTCAGCCCCGAGCTGCTGAAGGATCTCGACGAGCGCGGCATCATCCGCATCGGTGCCGAGGTCCGCCCCGGCGACATCCTCGTCGGCAAGGTCACGCCGAAGGGTGAGACCGAGCTGTCGGCCGAGGAGCGCCTGCTCCGCGCGATCTTCAACGAGAAGAGCCGCGAGGTCCGCGACACGTCGCTGAAGGTGCCGCACGGTGAGCAGGGCACGATCATCGCCGTCAAGGAGTTCAACGCCGAGGACGGCGACGACGAGCTCGGCTCCGGCGTGAACCGCCGCGTCGTGGTCTACATCGCCCAGAAGCGCAAGATCACCGAGGGTGACAAGCTCGCCGGCCGTCACGGCAACAAGGGTGTCATCGCGAAGATCCTGCCCGTCGAGGACATGCCGTTCCTCTCGGACGGCACGCCGGTCGACATCGTCCTCAACCCGCTGGGCATCCCGGGTCGAATGAACTTCGGCCAGGTGCTCGAGACCCACCTCGGGTGGATCGCGAAGCAGGGCTGGAAGGTCGAGGGCACCCCGGAGTGGGCCGCCAAGCTGCCGGAGCAGGCCTTCGAGGCCGCCCCCGGCACCAAGGTCGCGACCCCGGTGTTCGACGGCGCCAGCGAGGAGGAGATCGCCGGTCTGCTCGACTCGACGCTCCCGACGCGTGACGGCCTGCGCCTGATCGACTCGAGCGGCAAGACGCAGCTGTTCGACGGCCGCTCCGGCGAGCCGTTCCCGGCGCCGATCTCCGTGGGCTACATGTACATCCTGAAGCTCCACCACCTGGTGGACGACAAGATCCACGCCCGCTCCACCGGTCCGTACTCGATGATCACCCAGCAGCCGCTCGGTGGTAAGGCGCAGTTCGGTGGACAGCGCTTCGGTGAGATGGAGGTGTGGGCCCTCGAGGCCTACGGCGCCGCGTACGCCCTCCAGGAGCTCCTCACGATCAAGTCCGACGACATCCTCGGCCGCGTCAAGGTGTACGAGGCGATCGTCAAGGGCGAGAACATCCAGGAGCCCGGCATCCCGGAGTCGTTCAAGGTGCTCATGAAGGAGATGCAGTCGCTCTGCCTGAACGTCGAGGTCCTCTCGGCCGACGGCACGCTGGTCAACCTCCGTGACACCGACGACGAGGCGTTCCGCGCCGCAGAGGAACTCGGTATCAACATCTCCAGCCGCTTCGAGGCCGCCTCGATCGACGAGATCTAATCCTTCGGGAGCCGGGGACCGCCGTGTCCCCGGCTCACCGAAGCAGACTTCTCAAACAGAATTTCCGACACAGGAGAACTAGTGCTCGAGTCCACAACCTTCGATGAGCTTCGCATCGGCCTGGCGACCGCAGACCACATCCGCGCGTGGTCCTACGGCGAGGTCAAGAAGCCCGAAACCATCAACTACCGCACCCTCAAGCCGGAGAAGGACGGTCTCTTCGGAGAGCAGATCTTCGGCCCGTCCCGTGACTGGGAGTGCGCCTGCGGCAAGTACAAGCGCGTCCGCTTCAAGGGCATCGTCTGTGAGCGCTGTGGCGTGGAGGTCACCAAGAGCTCCGTCCGCCGTGAGCGCATGGGTCACATCGAGCTCGCCGCTCCCGTCACCCACATCTGGTACTTCAAGGGCGTGCCCTCGCGCCTCGGCTACCTGCTCGACATGGCGCCGAAGGACCTCGAGAAGGTCATCTACTTCGCCGCCTACATGGTCATCTCGGTCGACGAGGATGCTCGTCACCGCGACCTGGGCACGCAGGAGAACAACATCCGCCTCGAGCTGAAGACGCTCGGCGACCGCCGCGACGCCAAGATCGCGGAGCGCCTGGCCAAGCTGGAGGAGGAGCTCGCGGCTCTCGAGGCCGAGGGTGCCAAGGCCGACGCCAAGAAGAAGGTCAAGGACGCCGCCGAGAAGGAGATGTCGCTCATCCGCAAGGGTGCCGACGAGGCGATCCTGAAGCTGGAGCGCGTGTGGGAGGACTTCCGCACGCTCGAGGTCGGTGCCCTGCGCCCGGAGGACGACGTCTTCCACGAGCTGCAGGACCGCTTCGGCCAGTACTTCGAGGCCTACATGGGTGCCGAGGCGATCCAGCGTCGCCTGGCCGCGTTCGACCTGACCGCCGAGGCCGAGAGCCTGCACCTGCAGATCTCGGAGGGCAAGGGCCAGCGCAAGATCCGTGCGATCAAGCGCCTCAAGGTCGTCAACTCGTTCCTCGAGACCGGCATGAGCCCGGCCGCGATGGTGCTCGACGTCGTTCCGGTGATCCCGCCGGAGCTGCGTCCGATGGTGCAGCTCGACGGTGGCCGCTTCGCGACCTCCGACCTGAACGACCTGTACCGCCGCGTGATCAACCGCAACAACCGTCTCCGTCGCCTGATCGACCTCGGCGCCCCCGAGATCATCGTCAACAACGAGAAGCGGATGCTGCAGGAGGCCGTCGACGCGCTGTTCGACAACGGCCGCCGTGGTCGCCCCGTCACCGGTACCGGCAACCGTGCCCTCAAGTCCCTGAGCGACATGCTCAAGGGAAAGCAGGGTCGTTTCCGTCAGAACCTGCTCGGCAAGCGTGTCGACTACTCGGGCCGTTCGGTCATCGTGGTCGGCCCGCAGCTCAAGCTGCACCAGTGCGGTCTGCCCAAGCAGATGGCGCTCGAGCTCTTCAAGCCGTTCGTCATCAAGCGCCTGATCGACCTGGGTCACTCGCAGAACATCAAGGCCGCGAAGCGCGCCGTCGAGCGCACCCGTCCCGAGGTCTGGGACGTGCTCGAGGAGATCATCCGCGAGCGTCCGGTGCTGCTCAACCGTGCACCCACCCTGCACCGTCTGGGCATCCAGGCGTTCGAGCCGCAGCTCGTGGAGGGCAAGGCCATCCAGCTGCACCCGCTCGTCTGCGCGGCGTTCAACGCCGACTTCGACGGTGACCAGATGGCCGTGCACCTGCCGCTGTCGGTCGAGGCTCAGGCCGAGGCCCGCGTGCTGATGCTCGCGTCGAACAACATCCTCAAGCCGTCCGACGGCCGTCCGGTGACCCTGCCCTCGCAGGACATGATCATCGGTCTGCACCACCTGACCACGGTCAAGGCCGGTGCCAAGGGCGAGGGCCGTGCGTTCGGCTCCGTCGGTGAGGCGCAGCTCGCGTACGACGAGGGCACGCTCGACCTGCAGGCGAAGGTCCGCATCCGCATCCCGGGTCTGGCCTTCCTGGAGGGCGAGGCTCCCGAGGGCTACGAGAAGCACGGTCTGGTCGACGCGTCGCTCGGTCAGGCGATCTTCAACGACGCGCTGCCGAAGGGCTACCCCTTCGTCCGCGAGCAGGCCGACAAGGGCAAGCTGTCGCAGATCGTCAACAAGCTGGCCGAGGAGTACCCCAAGGTCGAGACGGCCGCCACGCTGGACCGCATCAAGGATGCCGGTTTCTACTGGGCGACCCGTTCGGGTGTCACCGTCGCGCTGAGCGACATCCTGACCCCGCCGAACAAGGCGGAGATCGTCGCGGGCTACGAGAAGCAGGCCGCGAAGGTCCAGTCCCAGTACGAGAAGGGCCTCACGACCGACGCCGAGCGTCGTCAGGAGCTCATCAAGATCTGGACCGAGGCGACCGACGAGGTGCAGGCCGCGATGAAGGCGCACTTCCCGGAGGACAACACCATCAACCGCATGGTGTCCTCGGGCGCCCGTGGTAACTGGCTGCAGATCCGGAACATCGCCGGTATGCGTGGTCTGGTGAACAACCCCAAGGGTGAGATCATCCCGCGTCCGATCATCTCCTCGTACCGCGAGGGTCTGTCGGTGGCGGAGTACTTCATCGCGACGCACGGTACCCGTAAGGGTCTGGCCGACACCGCTCTGCGTACCGCCGACTCGGGTTACCTGACCCGTCGTCTGGTGGACGTCTCGCAGGACGTCATCATCCGCGAAGAGGACTGTGGCACGTCGAAGGGCCTCGAGCTCCCGATCGCCGCGCCGAACTCGCAGGATGAGCTGGTGCGCGACGCGAACGTCGAGAACTCGGTGTTCGCCCGGACGCTGGCCTCCGACGTCGTGAACGCGGCGGGCGAGGTCCTCGCCTCGGCCGGCGACGACGTGGGCGACGTGCTCATCGACAAGCTGGTCGCTGCGGGTGTCGAGACCATCAAGGTCCGCTCGGTCCTGACCTGCGACTCCGCCGTCGGCGTCTGCGCGCAGTGCTACGGCCGTTCGCTCGCGACCGGCAAGACGGTCGACATCGGTGAGGCCGTCGGCATCATCGCGGCCCAGTCGATCGGTGAGCCCGGTACCCAGCTGACGATGCGTACCTTCCACACCGGTGGTTCCGCGTCGGCCGACGACATCACGCAGGGTCTGCCCCGTGTGCAGGAGCTGTTCGAGGCCCGTACCCCCAAGGGTGCGTCGCCGATCGCCGAGGCCGACGGCCGCATCACGATCGACGAGACCGACAAGGCCAAGAAGGTCATCCTGACGCCCGACAACGGCGACGAGCCCGTCGTCTACCCGGTGCTGAAGCGTGCGACGCTCCTCGTCGAGGACGGCCAGCACGTCTCGGTCGGTCAGCCCCTGCAGGTCGGCACGCTCGACCCCAAGGAGGTCATGCGCGTCATGGGTGCCCGCGAGGTGCAGAAGTACCTCGTCGGCGGCGTGCAGGGCGTGTACCGCTCGCAGGGTGTGCCGATCCACGACAAGCACATCGAGGTCATCGTCCGCCAGATGCTCCGCAAGGTCACCGTCGTCGACCACGCCGACACGACCCTGCTGCCGGGTGAGATGGTCGACCTGAAGCGCTACCAGCAGATCAACCGCGAGGCCGTGGCCGAGGGCAAGCGCCCCGCGTCGGGTCGCCCGGAGCTGATGGGTATCACGAAGGCGTCGCTCGCGACCGAGTCGTGGCTGTCCGCCGCGTCCTTCCAGGAGACGACCCGCGTGCTCACGCAGGCCGCCATGGAGGGCAAGCGCGACCCGCTGGTCGGTCTCAAGGAGAACGTCATCATCGGTAAGCTCATCCCCGCCGGAACCGGTCTCTCGAAGTACCGCGACGTCACGGTCGAGGCCACCGAGGAAGCCAAGAGCGAGCGCTACCCGAACCGGATCTTCGCATCCGACGGCGCGTACGCGGACGGCGACTTCGGCTACGTCGACTTCGACGCGTTCTCGACGGACGACATCACCCCCGGTACCTACAACTGAGGTGTGACTGAGTGAACGAAGGCCCCGGGCATCGCCCGGGGCCTTCGTCGTCCCTCGCCGCGTTCGGGCGCGCAGTTCGGCAGCGCTCCGGAGCGCGGGCGGGCGCGGTAGGGTCGGCGAGTGAGCACTGAGACTTCCCCCGGCGGCTCGGCCGTCGTCATCGGAGACGCCCTGATCGACGAGATCCGGGATGACAGCGGCGTCCGCGAGTTCGTCGGCGGAGCCGCCCTGAACGTGGCGGTGGGTCTGCGGCGGCTCGGAATCCCCACGACGCTCATCGCGATGGTGGGAGAAGACGTCGCAGGCGCGCACATCCGCGAGTATGTGGCGGACCACGGCGTGCGCCTGATCGCGAGCGCGGCGCCGCACGGGTCGTCGCGCGCCGTCGTGACCCGGGCCGCGAACGGCGAGCCGAGCTACGTCTTCAACCGTGCCGCCCAGGAGCGCACGATCCGCTACTCGGACGAGGCGGTGGCCGCGATCGCGGACGCCGACCTCGCGGTCGTCAGCTGCTTCCCGTTCGACGCTCCCGCCGAGGTCGACGCGCTCGTAGCCGCCCTGGATGGTGCGCGCCTCGCGATCGATCCGAACCCGCGCACGGGCATGCTGAGCGACCGCGACGAGTTCGTGCGCGGGTTCGAGCGTCTGGCCGCGCAGGCCGAGGTCGTGAAGGTCGGCGCCGACGACGCGGCGGTGCTCTACGACGGCGACCTCGACGCGCTGCGCTCCCGTCTCCGGGGGCTCGGCGTGCGCGCGGTGCTGGCCACCGCGGGGGCGGACGGCGCGGTGCTCGAGTCCGACGCCGGCATCTCGACGGCCCCGATCTCCGCGCTGCCCGGGCGCCTCGTCGACACCGTGGGGGCGGGCGATGCGACGCTCGCCGCCGTCGCCGCCGGTCTGGTCGCCGCTGCTCCGCAGGCCGCAGGGGAGTGGGATGCCCTGCTGCGACGGGCCATGGACATCGCGGCCGCGACGTGCAGGGCCGAGGGCGGCTTGCTGCGCACGCCCGAGTCGCTCGCCGAGTCCGACCGCGGGGTGCACGGCAGCTGACGCCTCGATTTCTCGACCCCGCATCGTGCGGGTATGATGGATCTTCGTGCCCCCGGTTGGCTGTTGAAGTCGGACGGGTGCGCTCTGGCGAGTTACCCAAGTGGCCAAAGGGATCTGACTGTAAATCAGCCGTCTTCGACTTCGGGGGTTCGAATCCCTCACTCGCCACCACGGGGTGTTCTCGGTTCTAGAGCTCTTATGTTCTCGGATCTAAACACCTACGAAGAAGGCCTGCCGGACGACTGGCAGGCCTTCTTCGTTCTCCCACTACGCGTGTCGCCACACTCACGTCGGGTGGATAGTCGCCTTCGCCGCGACCAGCACACCTTCCTTCGGCACCGCCGCCAACACATCATCCTCCTCGCACCCGTACATGTCTGCGTCGAGGAAGTCGAGCGGCAGGACTGCGGGCGTCAGACTTTGCCGAGAACGGTGTTCGGCCTGTTCTGGCGGGAGAGCCGCGCGAAGGCGTGACGGCGCGTTGCCTGGCGAGCAGCGGTGAGGGTGCGAACGCGCGATGACGATAGGTTGTCGGCATGAGTGATGACCCCACGGACGGCGGCGACACGGAACCGGACGGCGACGCGGGCGAGGAGGTCGCAGCCGAAGAAACAGTCGCGCCGGCGGACGATGAGACCGTGGCGCCAGTCGAGCGCGATTCCGAACGACGGTACACGCTCGGGAGCAGCGTGGGGCAGGACCTTGCTCGCTCCTACGCGCGGTTCGGCGCGAACGAAGCCATCGCCAACAACGCCGATCTGTCCCGCATCATCGCCTCCCTGAACGAGAACATTCGCGCGAGTGTCTTGAAGCAAGCCAACATCGGCGCGATGATCTCGTCGGTGGTGAATGCGAACAACATCCAACTGGAGCAGATCGCGCGCACCGCTGCACTGTTCACCAGTCAGGTGATGGGTGATGCCCGTTCCGTCGCCTCTCTCTACCCGGCACTGCAGTTGCATCGAGGCTCGCGCCCCTCCACGGCTCCGCGCGAATCCCGTTCCGCATTCGCGTTCTTCGACACGCACGCGGTTGTCATCGACAGCGTGAGCACGCTACTCAAAGCCCTCTACAAAGTGCAGCAGAAGCAGCACGAGCACCGGCTGGTGTGGCGAGGGCAGCAGGATGCATCCTGGGAGGTGCACTCGTCTTTGTACCGTCAGCTCGCTGAGAAAGGCGCTGTCGACGAGGACCGTATCGTCGCAGCGGAGATCGAGGAACTCCGGCAGGCTGAACGTTGGGGCCAGGACCTCACACGCCCTCTCAACTTTTTCGCTGAATTGCAACACCACGGCGCTCCCACTCGCCTTATCGACGTATCAACGGATCCGGAGATGGCGTGCTGGTTCGCTGTGGAGGAGCACCCGGAGCACGATGGCGCTGATGGGCTCGTTCTGGCGTGGGGTCGTTCGCCTCGGGTGGGCAGGCATGTCGCCGCCCCGAACGAGAACCTGCCCGCGTTGTTCGGTGACACACCTTTCTGGCATGCGTGGGAGGACAACGAGCATCGCCGCCCTGCGGACTGGGGGACGGGCACGCGTACGTGGACATGGTTCCCGCCCGCGCTCAGCGACCGGATGCGCGCCCAGCGGGCGGGGTTCCTTCTGGAAGCAGGTCCCATCCTCACCAGTGACGTCGTGGAGGTGTTCACTGACGTGCTCGAGAAGGATTGGCGGGCGTCGGAGATCGCCCGTGCGACGTCCATCGTCGGTCTGCCGTCACGTCACGATGTGCTGACGAAACCGAACAAGGCGAACCTCGTGCCGGTGTTCGCATTCCGGATTCTCGCGGACGCGAAAGAACCGATCCGCACGTACCTGGAAGGCAAAGGGCTTCATTACTCCAGCGTCTACCCCGATTTCGGCGGCCTCGTCCAGCATCTGCGCGGCCCGTACGGGCCCCGCTAACGGTTTATCGAGGAGCGCGTCGGCTGCACGCATCCCGATGATTCGCGCTCACCGGATAGTGATGCCGAGCTCAAGCAAGTACGGCAGCGCCACGAAGGCGTAGAGGTCGCGGACGATGTCGGCGGCAGCGGATCCATCCCCGTCGCTGACGTGGCCCGCGATCTCCCGCAGTGCGTCAGCAATCATCGCGGGATTCCGATGCCGACCCACGTGACGGCGGCCGAACGCCAGAATCGCTGTCGCCCGCTGATGCTCCTGTGTGATGTGGCGGTTCTGGGAGAACCCCACGAGCATGTTGAGGAGTTTCCAACTTTCGACCACCGTATCGAACTGGTCGGTGTCGTCATGCTCCCAGCGAGTGCTGATGGCGCTCGTCGCGTTTAAGAACTGCGCCCGCTGGACCGCCGTCGCACGCATCACACCGAGTTCCGTCCCCGTGATGCTTGTGCCCGATGCGCGGGCGAGTGCTGCGATGGTTGCCACGTGTGGAGGTTCGGCGTGTACCTATATGAGTTTCAGGTCCACCAGGAACGTGGCTGGTGGATCGTTGAAGCGTGCGATGTGGCCGCACGCACACGTGTAGGGACCCTCGCAGACGTGGAGCCGGCAGCACGTGCCCTCATCGCGGCGGCGTTGAGGCGCGCGCCCGATGAGTTCCGCGTCGACATCCAAGTGCATCGATCCGGCGCTCGTGGGCCTGTGCGTGCCCGGTGGTCTGGAACCAGAAGCCTCGTGGCGGGTCGCTGACGCGACCCGCGATCCAGCCTGTCGCGGCGGCGGCACTGCGTACGCCACCCCGGCTGAGTGCACGTATCGGCAAGCCATGTACTGCGGGCGTCTCGCGCAATCGCGTAGAGCTGAGGGCATGAGAATGGGCAGCGACTCGAAGTATGGGGATTTCACTGGTCTGGGGAGTTTGTGAAGGACAAGTCGCTGCCCAGAAGAGAGAGTATGGAACTTTCGACTCGTGTACTGATGTATCAGTCGCTGCGCCGCGCGCGATGACGACGGCTGGGCGGTTGAATAGAACGGGCGTGGCGCCACGGAGGTGCCGCCGACCGGAGAGCTGGGGGATATGACTGAAGTGCGCAACGTCGCGGTGCTGGTGGGTAATGGGCTGTCCATCGCGTTCAACCCCGCTTTGAACCTCCGCGCAATCACCACAGAGATGGTCGAACGGATGAAGGCCGCCTCGGATGAGGGTGACGACGTGGTGACCGCGATGAAAGAGATCGCAGAACGAGCGCTTCCCGCCGGTGTCACCAGCGAGGACGACTTCGAGGTCCTCGTCGGAGCCTTCGGCGCCGAGAACCGCACGATGGGGTACCTTGAGCGACTCGCTGCTCTCACGCAGCCACAAGACGACGAGCTCCAGGCCGCGATCCAGCTCGTGGCGAACTTCGCGGCTCGAGTGCGCGACACGGGCCTGTCGCACGTGCTCCAGGTCATCTTCGAGAACTCGCATGCGTACGCCGACGACGCGGAACATCTGCATTCTTTCGTGACTGCCGTCACATCGAGCTTCGATGGCCGGGTGTCATTGTCGAATCTGAACTACGACACGTTGCTGCTGTCGGCGGTGCTCACGGTCTGCAACATGGCGGAAGTCGCAGACCTTGCTGACGGTCGCACGAAGGTGAGCATCGTGGACGGAGATGGCGACACTGTTGCCCGCGTTCCTCTTCTGCGGGAAACGCGACACGACTTTTCACCCAAGCACAGGGTTCTCCTGCTGCACCTCCATGGCTCCATCACCTATTGGGCGGGTCAGGAAGGCACGGTCTACGCGAAGCTCAGCCGTGACCACTTGGAGGACCTGGAGCAGTGGCAGGCTGTGCGGGATGGGACCACCGGCCTCCGCCCTGTCGTGGTGCTGGCAAACCAGCGAGACAAGTCCGCGCACGTGCAGGAGTTCCCGTTCAGTCTTGCGTACGAGATGTTCGTGGACTCGCTCGCCACCTCCAACCACTGGCTGATTGTCGGCTATTCGTTCCGCGATGAACCCGTCAACGCCAAGCTCCAAGCGGAGTTCAATGACCGTGCCCGCGAAGAGAAGCCGCGCGTCCTTGTGGTGACGCACGGCGACGACCTGGCCGTCCACGTCGTTGAGCGTGCTTTCGGGTGGGGAAAAGAAGACGGATCGTCAGTGGACTGGCTGACGGTCGTGCGCACGGGCGCGAACGGAGTGGAGAACACGGCGGAGTGGGCTGAGTTCATCGCCTGACGCCGTCGCTGGACGCTTATCGCGGGCATGGCGGCCCAAGACCAGATCGCTTACTCGTAGCTGCGGTGCACATGCCACCCGCTCGTTGTGTGGAAGACGTCGAAGACGACGGCGCGACCGTCATCATCGGTCCCTTGAAATCTCCACCCCTCCGCCTCACCGTGTTCGCGCGGTCCTGTCCATGCGAGCCGGGTGGGAGTGTCGGTGACCGTCCATCGGCGGCCCGCGAAGACCATTCGCACGGGCGTCTCGTTGACCATCCATACGGTTGCAGATACGTGCGGGGCCTCGGTTCTCATGTCAAGAAGAATAGAACATATCTTCGAACCTTGCTAGCCTTGCTGCGCGGGCCAAGAAGGAGAGCCGGTATGGGCACAAGCAAACGCCTGGCGCAGCACTACGATATGCGCGCGCAGCACCAGGCAATCCTCGCTGCCGCCCGAGCCGGCCCTCTACAGCCTTTAACCGAGCGTGAGCTTGCTCTCCGCGAGCATCCCCTCACGATCTATCCGCAGCCGTATCGGATGGCGCAGGTCTGGGTGCGGTTCGGCCCCGAAGCGGTCCGGGTCGACGCAAAGCTCCTTCGCTCCACCCCGCTTGCCGCTGGCGTGGAGTTTCGGACCGGCGAACGCACATTTCGTTGCTGGGTATGGGGAAACGCTGTCTCCATCGAAGACTGACCTATGTCCGGGCTCTCCCGCCCACGCCCCCGCACCATGGCGTGGGCAATTGCGCCACCGCCGATGTCGACGATGCGGTGGATCAACTGATGCGCTGTACTCCGTCAATGCGATACCCATCGCCGTCCCGGGTAACGTCGTTCGCGGATGCGGAGAACCCCAGGTCCCTCAACCGACTGATGACCTGCGTCGTGAACGGAAGATGCTCGGTGATTGTGTGGTCATACGTGAGGTTGTCGCGGAGCACGGTATCGCCCTCGAATACCGTCAGCTTCCAGGCGAGCTCGTTCCCTCCTGTTCCGTGCATGTTGCGCGTGAACGTTGCGTGAAGATCCATCGTGGCCCTGCTCTCTCGCCCGGGTGGGCGTCCTTCTCTACTATCGCGCGCTCGGGATGGCAGCGACGATGGACTTTCTCGGCCACTGTTCTCGACAGCAGGAGAGCGTGCTCGTGACGCCGTTTCCTGACACAGTGGGGGCATGACGAAGGATGGCGAGTTCTCCCGGACCACCCGCAAGGTTATGGCGAGGCAGGCAGGAGAGAGATGTAGCGCGCCGTGGTGTGACCGCAGCACTGCGGGAGCATCGAAAAGTCGAAAGAGTGGCGTGTCCGACAAAGGTGAGGCGGCTCACATCTATGGGCGTACCTCTCGTGCTGCGCGCTGGAACAGCAACATGAGTCCCAAGGAGCTGTCGGACATCGACAACGGCATCTGGCTGTGTCGCTCCGACGCAAAGCTCGTCGACGACGATGACATCGTCTACACCGTTGAGCTGCTCCGCGGCTGGCGTGAAGCCCATCTCGCCGACAACGTCCGAAAGCAAGACCTCGATCCCCGAATCTCCCGACGGCTGTTCCCGACAACGACCACGGTGAACCTGCTCGACATCCCCGAGGAGGGGATCGCGTCAGTCGCGTCTCGCTTCATTCAGGGGGTGGCCGCCGCCGAGGCGTGGGGTGATGATGTGGCGGCACCCACCGCATCACTCATTGCCGAGCTGGTGAAAAACGCCGGCGACCATGCGGGCGCCCCGGACGCCACGCTGACAGCGACCAGGCACGCCATCGTCGTGACGTACACCGAGCCGGCAGCAGCACCATTTGGCAGAGACGACCTGGAACAGTCCGACCACGGTCGCGGCGGTCAAGGGCGACTGGCGCTATGGACGAAACGCTTTGGTACCCGCTTCAGGTTGAGTTCGCGCCACGCAGAGGGTCGGCGGACATGGACCGTCCGAAACCTGTCCGTCGCGCCGGACGTCTTCGCGGCCTGCACAATATCCACGAACGACAGACAGCTTTCGGCACCGCGACTGCAGGGGTGCGCTGAGATCCACCTCGTTGTCGAACGCGTGATGTCGATGAGCGATGCCCCTGGCGTGCTTGCTGCAGTGGACCAATGGGCGTCGCGTCTGCCTGTGCTCGTCACCAGCGAACGCGAGTATGACATCCAGGAGATAGAGGACTGGATCACGCACCGACGGCTCACGCAGTACGAGTACGAGCGGTGGCCCCACGCCATCTACCTCCGTCATGCGAACGTCGGTGAGCTACCGCAGCCACTCGAACCTGCGGGGCAGTGAACACGCGGTCGACCGAACCGTTCGCTGTGCTGACTGCCCTGCCGGTCGTCACTCCTGTGACAGTGAACGTCGGGGATGTGCAAACGCGTGTCTGACGAGATGGTCGTACCCACGCCCGGGCAGCCGGTGCGACGGAGAGCCACATTGACCGGCGTCGTGGGGAGGGCCGACGGGCGTGGTGTTCCTGAACTGACCAGCGCGACCCTCCAATTCGAGGACGGCACAACGATTGACACGGTCCCCCCGCCTATCGAGGGCGTCACTCGCGGCGCGGAACACGTCCCGGTCGCGTTCGAGTACGCGGAGTTCGACCGGTGCCCGATCTGCTTGACCCCCGACCCGGATAGCAGAGAGCACGTCCCTCCTCACTCCCTCGGCGGGTCCGTCCTCACGGCCACCTGCGAACGCTGCAACAACGAATTCGGTAGCCGCTACGAACCCCACGCCCTGGCCTGGTATGAGAACGCTCTCGGCAACGCGCGGGTGTCCGGCAGCACCGTCCCCGGGAAAAGGCACGCGGGAACTTACCTCTTCAGGCTCGGTTCGGATGGGAGTATCGTGCTGTTCCAACAGGGGAAGTACGACAAGGCCGTCCTCGATATCCTCAGCAACGGCGATGCCGAGATCACATATGACCCGGTGGATGTGGAACGCGCGAAGCTCGCGTTCGTGAAGTCCGCCTACCTCGCCGCGTGTGTTCTCGTGCAACGCATCCCTGATGGCCCGAAAGCCACCACGGTTCGAGAAGAACTTCTCGCTGCCCGCGAGCACCCCCGGGATGCCCCGTTCATATCGGGGCCCGCGGTTCGGGCACTGAAGATCGGCCGGAACAACGGCGACGCTCATCCGGGAGAGATACGGCTGATGGTCATCCACGCCGACGAAGGTCGTGAACTCGGCGTCTCCTTCAATCGCAGGATCATCGTCGATTGGCCACTCGATCCGCTGTACTTTCAGGTGAGCGCGCCGAGGCTGCCCGTTATCACGTAGGCATCCGTCGCGGTCCTCATGGTTGAAGTTCGGACTCAAGGCATCCAAGTTCGACCATCGTCGACGACAACAGGCGAAACGGTTTCGCGCGAGCCACCTGATTCTGCAGATGAGCGACATCGGTGGTGTTCCATTCCTCCTGCGACGTCGCGAGGACGATCTTGTCTGCGCGGAGAACTCGGGCTATGCGGAGGAGCTTGTCGGTCTGTCGTCCGCGACTGCCCTGTGGGAACTGCCCGGACACCTTCGCTTCTACGAGCACAACAGCATCGTCCACGCTGGCAATCACGTCGACCTCCGCCACGCGGGTTCCGGAGTCGAGCTCGTAGAACTCCAGCTCGGGGGCATCAGCGTAGGACCTGCTCTCGTGGCGCAACTGCGAGGCCGCGAGCAGAGGGATGTCGCCATGGTCGCGCAGGAGATCTCGGAACGGAGCGTAAAGGTCGTAGAACCAGCCGGGTTCTCGTCCTTCCCGCCACCGTGCCGAGGTGAGAGTGTTCGATGCGGCACACTGCGGGCACTCAAACTGTTGAGCGACGCGGTCCGCATCGACGAACGACGGCCTCCCGCACTCCTCGCACCCGAGAACTAGCCCGCGCCGGAGGAGGCGTGCTCTCGAGAGGTCGTCTACGATCTCGACGGTTGCCTCGTCGGAGCCCAGTAGAGCGCTCATCTTGTCAAAAGACAGGTACGGGTCTAAGCCAATCACAGCGCGTCCGCCCTCGCGCTCTTTAGGCACCGTCTCATCTGGGATGAAGGCGCGAAGAAGAGGAAGGGTAGCCGCTCTCACAAGCGTGAGGAGTTGATCCCGCGAGCCGAGGCGGCGGCTGACCAGTTCGGCTTGACGGCCAGCAGCGGAGAGCCGAACGCCCAGCCCTTCCGCGCGAGCCATTCCTTCGACCCAGGCTCGCATGGAGAGTGCGCGAAGGCGCGGCCGTCCGAGCCGGCCCGGGAGCACTGTCCCGCTTGACACGAACCCCAGGGAAGCAGGGTCGAATGAGTAGCCGTTCCGACTCGCTCGCACTGTCACTTCGGGAAAGGCGGTGTTGCGCAGGGCGAGGATCGCAGACGCGGGAATGTCTCGACCATGGGGAACGCGGGTCCCGCCTATCGACACATCCACGTACCAGTACGGCACTCTTCCCGCATCGGGGGCATGCATGAGAACGCTGGGGATCGGCGTTTCGACACCGCTCATCGCCTCGCGCGTGCCATCGTCCATGACTTCCATGGGGAGGACGATGGAAGCGCCCGCATGCTCCTCGAGAAGTTGCTCCATGGAGCCGCGCTCAACTTCTGGCGGCCGGATCTGTACTGTCTCGGACTCGGCGACCATTTGGCGATGACTACCAAATCGCTCGTATTCGTATTCGGGCGCCTGCAGGGCAGTGGCAGCAGCGGCGACCGCCTCTTCGTCGAGCGACGCGCTCGAGATCGTGAGAAACTCGGAGTCGCGTTCCACCTGTGTCGTCAGCAACCACATCGATGAGCGGAAGGTCCGCAGCAGCTCCGGGTCGTCCAGCACCGCCGAGGTGACCCAGAAGCCACGACCTAGGATCCGGTCGTACGCGAGAGCGAGAGAGAAATCTGAGCCTGTGTCTCCGACGACCACTGCCGCGCCGTCGCGGAGGTAGTTGCGGGACGCCCGCATCAACCCGGGGAAAGATGTGAACATAGTTCTTGGGTGGTGACCGGGACGCGTCGCACTCCCGCTCGGGACGTGGAGGAGCGAAGTTGGGGCATCTCTTTCCCGTGCGAGGATCCATTTCATGACGTCCGGGCCAGGTTCGGGGCGAGCGCCGTCGTCCTCACGCACCACGCCGGTGGCCGTTGCAGCGAAGAGAGCGAGATCGCTCCTCCATGACGAGGATGCGGCAAGGACCGGGGCCTCGAGGGGTGGGGTGGGTGAAATGGCTGGCGGGAAACGAGCGTTCCGGTTCACCGCTCCGAGTGACCAGAGGGATTCGTGCTGACGACCGGGCCTATCGCGCCGAGAAAGGCTGCGTCGCATCGGCGAGCACCACGAAGCGGCGACCTTGCGGGCGTAACGGCTCATGGGGTGCGAGGTCTTGTCATGCAGGTTTCGGATGCGTTCGGCCCGTTCCTCGTCCGAATGGTCGGCGCCGACATCCACCGTCCCGGGGTACCACGACTCGAAGATGGTGAGTGGGACGTCCAGCGTTACCACGTGGTCGGGGTCGTGAGCGCGGATGATATCGGCGAACTGAGGTGAGGGCTCTCCGCTGTCGGGGTCGTGGGGGACGAGGATGAATCCGCCGCCGCCCCAGTACTCCGAGAAAACCTCCAGCGCGTACATGACCCAGTCGCGCCAGCGGTCATCTTCGGGGAAGACCACTGCAACGCGGGGCGGGCGAAGTGCCAGCACTGCAGGGGCGAAGGTGACTTCGGATGTCGTCATGTCTGTATTCAAACGCATCGTCCAGCCGGAGGAGTAGCCATAACGTCGACGGACGACCAGTGTCGAAGCGCTGAGGTTGCTATGAACGGAGCGCTGTACTCCGCGTGAACTCTAGATCTTCTCGGTCGTCTCGATTGAACTCGCGCGAGCCTCGGTTCCAGTCGACCTGGTTGCCCCCGCAGGGAGACCGAACACCTGCCGCGAGCTTGTGCTGACACCAGCAGATCACGCTGGCTCTTCGTCGTCTCCCTGAATTCCCGGCGCGAGCCCTGCCATCCTCGTTGCTTCGTCAAGCGCAGGATCGAACTCCCATTCGGAGTCGAGGGTCAAGAACATGTCGAACACGGCATCACTCCCCGCGATGGCTCCGAAGCAGTAGACGGCGTCGGCTCGGGATGCATAGCGTCGCAGAGTCGCGTATCCGGTGAAGCGGGCTTTGATGGCGTTTGTCTTTGCTCCAGGCGGGAAACTCATCACGATGAAGATGAGTGGCTTGCCAGCGATGCCAGCAGTTTCGAAGAACATCGAGTGAGGCTCGCTATCGGAGGCAGAGAGATCGCGAAGCCGGCGTGTTTCGTGAGAGATCCGTTTTCGCTCCGCCGGAGCTAGTTCTAGGAGGCCCAGCGAGGCTCCCATCCATCCAAACGGTCGATACTCATCAAGGCGAGACAAGATCTCGTCGGTCTCGACATCGATCTCTTGCTGGGGTCTCGGAGCGGGTGTCTCGCGGAAACCGTCCTCATAGAACACCCACGCGTCGAGGTCGTCGGTGAGGCTCTGCACGAGGGTCATGGTGTCCAGCGATCCCTCGGGGAATAGCCCGAACGTGAGGTAGTGCATCACGTAGTCCAGCTCATCGATGGCCTGGATGTTGTTGAAGGTGCTTGCACGTCTCCTACGCGAGAGGAACTGAGCGAACTCTGCCGGCCTGGTGAGAAGTCGTGTCGTGACCTCCAGGTCATGAACGTTCACAACCCAAGGGGAAGGCGCCTCTGCGGGTATCAGGCCGCTCTCTACGAGCTCTGACGTGATGGTGGCGATGTAATTCAGATCTTCGAGCGTGAGGGCGATGGTGAAGATCTGTCGGACGTTGCCGAGATCCAGATCCCAGTTCTTTCTAACGACACTGCTCGGCTGGTCGGCGTTCATTGAGGACACAACATGGATCTTGGTGTTGCCGGCATCGATGAACTCGCGAAGTCGCTCGGCTTGTTGGGCCGCCTTCGAGATGATGGGCCCAAGCTCTTTCCACAGCCTGGCGGGTGCCCCACCGCGAGCATAGGGAGTTAGCCGATTGCTCTTTGCCTCAACGATGATCGCCACCTCGCCGAGGATGAGTAGCCCGTCGGTCTCGAATCGTTGCCTGTCGGCGCCGACGTACGTGACGTTGACCAGCGCAGTCTCCGGCCGGAGCGCGCGCACCAGTGCACTCATGCCGCGCTCTTCAAGCAGCTGGCCGCGATGTTTGATGTAGGCCTGGTCGGTTGGTTCGGACGTCAGAGCTGCCTCGAAGAGTTCGCGCATATTGAAGATGAGGGACGTGGGCTGGATGAGCATATAGATTCGGTCGCCACTCTCGTTGGCGCGGGCGAGAAATGGTCGGGTGCGCATGGGGTTATTGCCGTTGAGGAAGTCAGCGACGGCCCCTGAATTGTCCGCGTCCAAGTCGATGCTCATCAGAGAGAGCATCGCGTCGAGCTCTTCTTCCGGCACACCGGTTGCGGTCCTCATCTCATCCGGGGAGAGGGCTACCAGATCGGACAGCTCGTCGAAGGTGCGACGTCCGACCGCCTGTAGAAGCGCATCATCGAATCCTCCAGCGTGACTGTGAAAGACACTCGCAAGCTCCGCGGAGGATGCGAGGGCCTCGGCAAGCTCTTCCCTTGCGGTCTCGGCACGCTCGGCAAGTCGTTGTGGAATGTACGAATGGAACGCGTCATAGACCGCGAACATTGTCTCGGGGCCAAAGCCGACGCGCGCCATGAGCGAATCGTGGAGATCGGGGGTGAATAGCTCATTGAGTAGCTCACGCTCCTTCTGATGGAAACGCGGAAGGCGCAGGTAGATCTCACGAGTGACGGCGGCCAGGGTGAGGCGAGGAACTACCGTCGAGTCCTGTCGTTTCACCTGAGCCTGTTCGAAAAGCACACGAAGCGTGGCTGTGTGAAGTACCCGCGGCACGAGCTTGTCGACGAGGCCGAGCAGGCGAGCAGGCGACGGATGAACCGCGGAGCGGTTTTTTCGCTCCGCGAACAGCAGTGCGGTGAGCTCCGGCTTCGACAAGAGTCGAGTGCCATCGGAGCCGTCGCCCGGCTCATTACTTATAGGGGCTTCTGACAAGAACATGTTCCCCACGACGTCGAAAGCGTCGGCGTCTCGAATTGCTCGGCGTAGTCGCCATAACAGGTATGCCTGTCGTCTACGCAAAAGCCAGGCCGCCGGCCGCTTTGAGTAGCGGGCGAGCCGGGCCAGTCCGAGCAGTGCGGGGTTCAACGAGCGTTCCGGTAGCTCTCGGGCAACGGTGGCGTCGCGTCGGCCGATGCGAACTCATGGTCAGTGCGCGAGCATGTAGATGCCGGATCGATGGAGCAAGAGGTCATGGGTGTACTTCACCACACGCCGCGGACAGCGTGCGCCGGCCGACTTCCTGGGGTGTCGGGCTGATGCACGCGCGCTTCACGATTCCTCTGGGCGCCAATAGAAGAAACGTCCAGATCAGGATCACAAAAAAGTGATTGCATGCAAGATGCGGGAGGAATAGCGATCTCGCGCCAGAGGATTCGGCCGCGTACATGGGGAGTATGACCCCTGAAGACTCAAGGCATCTGAGAGATCCGAGAACACCCCACCACGGAAGCCCCCGCTCGTCGGGGGCTTCTTCCGTTTCGGCGCGCGTCTCACGAACCCGTGACACCGAGGCCCTCCGTCCGCCACACTGAGTGCCATGGGATCAGCGTTGACCACCATCGGACTGCCCGTCGCGCTCGGCATCATCATGCTGGGTCTGGGCCTCAGCCTCACCCTCGGCGACTTCGCCCGGGTGCTCAAGCAGCCGAGGGCGGTGATCGTCGCGCTGCTGTGTCAGCTGGTGCTCCTGCCGGCCGTCTGCTTCGGGCTCGTGCTGCTGTTCCAGCTGCCGCCGGTGCTGGCGGTGGGCATGATGATGCTCGCCGCGTCGCCGGGCGGCACCACGGCGAACCTGTACAGCCACCTGTTCCGCGGCGACATCGCCCTCAACATCTCGCTCACGGCGGTGAACTCGGTGATCGCGGTGATCACGCTGCCGATCATCACGAACCTCGCGATCGCCTACTTCCGCCCGTTCGATGACACGCTGGGGCTGCAGTGGTCGAAGGCCCTCGAGGTGTTCGCGATCGTGCTGCTGCCCGTCGCGCTCGGCATGCTGATCCGGCGGTTCTGGCCACGGTTCGCCGCGAGCATGGACAAGCCGGTGCGCATCGCCTCGGTCGTCATCCTGATCGTCGTGATCGCGGGCGCCGTGGCCTCGAACTGGACGCTCCTGGTCGACAACGTGGCGCGTCTGGCTCTCATCACCGTGCTGTTCTGCCTGGTCAGCCTCGCGGTCGGATTCCTCATCCCGCGGATGCTGCGGGTGGGCAAGCGTCAGGCGATCGCGACGTCGTTCGAGATCGGCATCCACAACGCGACCCTGGCGATCGTGATCGCGCAGTCCGTGCTCGGCTCGGTGGAGCTGAGCCTCCCCGCAGCCGTCTACGGGGTGCTGATGTTCTTCATCGCGTTCGGCTTCGGGTTCCTCATCCGCGAGCGCAGCGGTGCCTCCGCCGCACGCACCGCGCCCGCCGTCGAGGGCGTTTCCTAGACTGGAGTGATGCGAGCCCTCACCGAAGCCGACGTCCGGGCCTCGTTCGTGAACGCGGACGCGGACGAGCTGCGCGTCATGGAGATGCCGCACGACTTCCTCCTGGTCGACTGGGACTACCTCGACTTCTTCGCCTGGCGCGACCCGAGCGCGGGCAAGCGCGGCTACGTCCTGATCCAGCGCGAGGGACGCGTGGTCGGTGTCGTGCTGCGGGCGTCGGAGCCCGGTCGAGGGCGCTCCGGCATGTGCAACATCTGCCACACGATGCAGCCGGGCAACCAGGTCGCGCTGTTCTCCGCGCGACGGGCGGGCGAGGCCGGCGCTCGCGGCGACTCCTTCGGTACGTACATCTGCGCGGACCTCTCCTGTCACGAGAACGTGCGACTCGCGCATCCGCTCGCGCCGAACGAGATCCGCGCGGCGGGTCAGGCCGACTTCCGCCTCGATGGTACGCGCCGCCGGATGGAGGGGTTCGTCTCCCGCGTGTGGGAGCAGGGCTGAGTCCGGCTAGCCTGGATCCACACGTCCTGTGCTCGAGGGAGACGCCATGAGTGAAGCCATCCTGTTCGCGGTCGACGAGGGGATGGCGCGGCTGACGCTGAACCGTCCGGCTCGCCTCAACGCCTTCAACGCCGATCTGGCCCACGCCTGGCGTGACGCGACGGCCGAGGCCACCTCGCGGAGCGACGTGAAGGCGATCCTCCTCGACGCGGCGGGGCCGGCGTTCTGCGCGGGCGGCGACGTGATCGACATGGCGACCACGATGGGCGCCTCCGGTGCCGAGATCACGGCGCTCGCCGAGGTGATCAACGCGGGCATCCGCTCGCTGACCGAGTCGAGCATCCCGGTGGTCGCCGCCGCCCACGGCACGACGGCGGGTGGCGGGCTCGGCATCCTGCTCGCGACCGACTACGCCGTGGTCGGGGCACGATCGAAGCTCGGGAGCCTGTACGCCAACATCGGTCTCACGCCCGACCTGTCGGTGTCGGCGCAGCTGGCCCGTGCGATCGGTCAGCGCAGAGCGCTGCAGCTCGTGCTGCAGGATCGGTTGCTGACGGCGGCCGAGGCGCTGGAGTGGGGACTGGTGGCCGAGGTCGTGGAGGGCGAGGACGCGGCTGCGGAGGCGGAGGCCGTGCGCTCGCGCGCCGAGGAGGTCGCGCGCTTCTGGCTGGCCGGGGCCGCGGATGCCTATGGCCAGGCCAAGCGGCTGGTGCGGTCGCAGCCCGAGCGCACCTTCGTCGAGCAGCTGTCGGAGGAGGCGCGCTCGATCGGTGCCGCGCTCGAGACTCCCGATGCGCAGGCGCGGGTCGCCGCGTTCGCTGCGGCATCGGCGCGCAAGACGGCCTGACTCTTCCTCCCCAACCACCGGTTTTCGTCGCGTCCGTCCGCACGGCGCGAAGATCCCCGAACCGGGACCGGCGCGCGTGGGAGGATGTGGACATCGATCGCCACTCGACGAGAGGACCCCCATGTCCCATCCGGACATCAGCACGCCGCCGCAGGCTGAGAAGAAGAACATGTCGCTACTCATCCGAGGCTCGATCTGGGTGGCGATCGGCGCGCTGATCGCGGCCGCGCTCGTGTGCGTGGTGTGGGTGCTGATCGGCGACCAGAACGGCCTGATCGGTCGTGCCTTCCTCACGATCCTGCTCCTGGCCGCGTTCGCCGGCATCGCGATCCTGGAGGCCGGGCTCGCCCCCAACCGCCCGGACTGGCTCCAGCTCGCGAGCATGGTCAGCTGGGTCGTGGCGCTCCTGGTGGGGCTCGTGAAGATCTGGCTCCCGGAAGACGGCATCTACTTCGGGGCGGAGCGCTTCTTCCAACTCCTGCTCGTGATCGGAGTGCTCCAGCTCGCCCTGCTGCACGTGCGTCTGTTCACGAAGGCGGCGCAGCGCCACGTCACCACCTTCACGCGCGTCATCTTCATCGTGACGGTCGTGTTCCTCGGTGCGCTCGTGGCGATGCTCGTGTTCTTCCTCGCGTTCCCGAACACGTTCGACTATAGCGAGCTGTACTGGCGCATCGTGGTCGCCCTCACGATCCTGGTCGCGGTGGGCACCACGCTCATCCCCCTGCTGAACGCGCTCTTCGCGCCGAGGAAGGCCGCCACGCCGACGCCGCAGAACCCGGCTCCCGCGTGGCCCACGTTCGCCGACGGCCGCACCCCGCTCCCCGCCCTGCCCGACGGCTCGCCCGACTGGAACGCGTACTACACCGGCTACCCGACGGCTCCGCAGCAGGCTCTCCCGCAGCCGCAGACCACGGCGTTCCCCGTGGTTCCCGAGGCCGCGGTCGCGCAGCCCGCGGCTCCGGCTGCGCCCTCCGCACCCCCGGCGGCCCAGCCCGGCCCTCCGGTACCGGACGCACCGGTGCCGCCCCGACCCGCCGCGCCGGAGCCCCCCGCGCCGCATCAGGGCGAACCTCCCGCGTTCCCGCCGCCCCCTCCCGCGCCGGGGAACCGGGCGTCGTGACAGTGTCACAGGAGCAGGAGCTCGGCGCGCTCGCCGCGCAGGTCGCTCGGGAGGCGGGGGAGCTCGCCAGGACACGCCGACAGCAGGGGGTCACCCTGGCCGCGACCAAGTCGACACTGGCCGACATCGTGACCGAGGCCGACCGCGAGGTCGAGGCGCTCATCCGCGACCGTCTGCTGACGGCGCGGCCGCACGACGGCTTCCTCGGCGAGGAGTCCGGTACGGCGGCGGGCGACAGCGGGATCACCTGGGTGGTCGACCCCATCGACGGCACCGTCAACTACGCCTACGGCATCCCGGCCTACAACGTCAGCATCGCGGCCGTCCAGGGAGAGCCCGACCCGAGCCGGTGGGAGGCGCTCGCCGCTGCCGTGCACGCACCGGCCGTGGGGGAGACCTTCACCGCCGCTCGAGGTCACGGAGCCTGGCTCGACGGCAGGCGCCTCGAGGTCACGCAGGAGACACCGGCCGGCGCGCTCCTCGCCACCGGGTTCGGCTACGACCCCGCGACCCACGACGGCGACCTCGCGACCGTGCGCCGGGTGATGCCCATCGCGCGGGACCTCCGGCGGATGGGGTCGGCCGCACTCGACCTCGCGTACGTCGCCGCTGGTCGACTCGACGGCTACTTCGAGCGCGGACTGGCCCCCTGGGACCTCGCGGCGGGCGCGCTCCTGGTGAGCGAGGCGGGGGGCATCGTGACGCGCGTCGACACCGACTCCCCTCGGCCGCTGCTGATCGCCGGAGGACCAGCCGTGCACGCGCGGCTCACCGAGATCCTGTGCTGAGAAACCTGAACTGATACATGGCATTCCCAGGGTGATCGGGGTAGTGTTTACCCGATCGTTACTTTCACCACCCGAAGGTGAAAGCTGTCATTGCGCCCCCGAGCAACACGAACGACCGAGAGACTAGTTTTGCCCTTCGAGAATCCCCAGGCTGCCGCTGCGCCCACGCGTCGCTCCAGCCGTCATCGCACTGCGGCCACCGAGGCCCCGGCGACCGGGACGACGGCACCCCTCGCTCACGCGGAGACCGTGGTCGCGCTCGCCGCCGTCGCGCCCCTCTCCCGTCGCGCCGCACGTCAGCGGCCGAACGACGTCCCGCCGGTGCCTCAGGCTCCCGCCGAACCGTTCATCGCCGCGACGCCCGCGCCCGCCGTGGCCGACGTCCCCGCCGTGCCCCTCGCGGCGACGCACGAGGCACCCGCCGAGGCCGCAGGCGCCGAGGTCATCCCGCCGGCCTCCGAGCCGTTCGTGGCCGAAGCCGACGCCGAGGGAGACGCGTTCGAGCGTGCCTCGCGCGCCTTCCGCAGCACCGGCATCGTGCGCACCGTCCCTGCTGCGGCCGCGAGTGCCCGGTCGTTCGCCAGCGCCGCCGACGCGCAGGGTGCGGCGGCCGAACACGTCGCATCGCGTCCCCGCCGTCTCCGGCGCTTCGTGACGGTCGGCGCGACCGTCGGTGTCATGGGTCTGGCCGGACTGCTCGCGGTCTCCATGACGCTGCCCGCCGAGGCCGTCGCCGCCGCGCGCGGAGGGTCGATGGCCTCGGCCTCCCTCGTCACCGCTGCCGCCGCCGACGCCGCGGGGTCGGCGAAGGACGAGATCCAGGCCTTCGTCGCGCCCTCCGACGTGCAGAACGCACCGCTCACCCGCAACGACGACTACAGCACGGTCTCCCTCGTCGAGGTCGCGGCCGAGCAGGGCATCAACTACTCGGGCGAGGTCTTCACGAACGACCCCGACGCCGCGATCCAGTGGCCGTTCATGGTCGGCGTCGGCATGTCGTACGGCTATGGCATGCGCAGCGGACGCCTGCACGAGGGCATCGACTTCACCCCCGGCAACGGCGCGCCCATCCAGGCGATCGCCGACGGCGTGGTGCGCACCGCCACGGAGCAGGGCGGCGCCTACGGGGTCACGGTCTACATCGACCACGTGATCGACGGCCAGACCATCACCAGCCACTATGCGCACATGCAGTACGGCTCGCTCCAGGTGAAGGCGGGCGACCGGGTCACCGTCGGCACCGTCATCGGCAAGACCGGGAACACGGGCCGCTCCTACGGCGCGCACCTCCACTTCGAGCTCATCGTCAACGGCACGACGATCGACCCGATGCCGTGGCTCCGTGCCAACGCCGGACGCACGTCGTACTGACCGGCCTGATTTCATGAGGACGCCACAGTGATGGTATTCTCGTGTGGTTGCCCCGCGAGGGGCAGCACGCCCCGATAGCTCAGTGGCAGAGCACTTCCATGGTAAGGAAGGGGTCGTCAGTTCAATCCTGACTCGGGGCTCGGAGTTCGCATCTGCGATGCGGATGCCGTGCGGCAGGGTAGCTCAGTTGGTGAGAGCGCACGACTCATAATCGTGAGGTCGCGGGTTCAAGCCCCGCTCCTGCTACAGCTCGAAACCCCCGGATACGTCCGGGGGTTTCGTCGTATCCGCGGACTAGAGTGAGAGCCGTTCCGCGCGCTCGCGCGGACGAGCGAGGCGGGCTCCCCGGAAAGAGGACCGCCGTGCCGACCCCCGCTCCCTCCGCGACCGCTGTCTACTGCCATGCGCATCGGGCGGTGATGGTCGCCGTGACGGACAGGGCGGGCGTCTCGCTCGGACTGGAGGACATCGCGGGCCCCGTCTCCTGGGACGAGCTCATCGCCGCGGGCTACGGCCTCGCGGTCGCGGCGGGCGCACTGTCCGGTGCGGTGGCCGGGCTCCGCTGCCGGGGAGTCTCCGTCGCCGACGTGCTCGGCGCGTCGATCGAGGACCCCCACCACACGATCGCTCGCGCCGACCTGCGCCGCGCGGCCGCCTGGCTCGCCGACGGGCTTGCCCGCGACGAGGAGCAGCCGCTCGACGACATGACCGCCGAGGTGATCGGCACCGACGTGCTGTGGGACCCCCACGCCCACGCGGACGACGACCGCATCGCCGCGGTCGTGTTCGCGATCGTCACCGTCAGTGCACAGGCCGTCGGGGAGCGGAGCTGAGCCTGCGGCGCGTTCTGCCCGCGCTGGCTCGGCTGATCCCGCACAGGCCGCCGGGGGAGCGGAGCTGAGCCTGCGGCGCGTTCTGCCCCCGCTGGCTCGTCTAATCCCGCACAGGCCGTCGGGGAGCAGAGCTGACCGTGACACCCGGCCCCGCGCGCGCCGGGCCGCCCGACGATGGCCAGCGCCTCTCGGCCGCACGGGCCATCCGGAACCCGGAGGTCATGTCAAGCCCCTGCGCTCGGGCCCGCCGGCACGGGAGACTGGCGCTCCACGAGGCCGAGGAACGGAGATCCCCATGTCAGACCCGAACAGCAACGCCGCCGACGATGGCCCCGAGGTGGACGCCGTCGGTGTGGACGCCGACATCGTCACCAACGATCACGACCCCGAGCCCGACGACCTTCCGGCCAGCGAAGACGACGACGACCTCGACGTCGCCGACCTCCCCTGACCGGTCACCGGTCCGCGGTCGACGGGTCGGACCCCTCCGGCCCGTCGACCGCGGTGGTCGTCCGTCCGCCGGCGCGCTGAGCGGCCTCCAGCCGCTCCGCCTCCTCGCCACTGATGGCTTCGCCGCGTGCCACGAGTCCCGCCTGGTCGGACAGGGGGATCTGCTTGAGGAACAGCGACAGCAGCAGCGCGAGCGCCACGAACGGCACCAGGTACCAGAACACCGGGGCGAGCGCATCGGCGTACGCGGTCACGATCCCGTCGCGCACCTCGTCGGGCAGCGCGCTGAGCGTTGCGGGGTCGATGGTCGACGCGGCCTGCGACGCCTGATCCGGCGAGGCACCGGCTCCGGCGAACACGCCGAGCAGGTTCTCCGTCAGCCGCGTCGTGAAGATCGTGCCGAAGACGGCCACTCCGAGGGATGCCCCCACCTCCCGGAAGTAGTTGTTGGTGCTCGTCGCGGTGCCGATCTCGCCCGCGGGCACGGCGTTCTGGACCACCAGCACCACGACCTGCATGATGAGCCCGAGGCCCGCGCCGAACACGAACAGGAAGACGCAGATCAGCCAGATGGGCGTCTCGGCCGACAGCGTGGTCATCGCGACCATCGAGAGGCCCGTCACGATCGTGCCGACGATCGGGTAGACCTTGTACTTCCCGGTCTTCGAGATCGCGATGCCCGAGAAGATGGACGTGCCCATCAGGCCCACCATCATCGGGATCATCAGCAGCCCGGAGGCCGCGGCCGACGTGCCGGACGACATCTGCAGGAACGTGGGCACGAAGCCGATCGCCGCGAACATGCCGATCCCGAGCACCAGTCCGATGGCCGTCGCGTTCACGAAGATCGGGTTGCGGAACAGGCTCAGCGGGATGATCGGGTCCTGCGCCCTGGACTCGGTGATGACGAACGCGGTCGCGGCGACCACGAGGCCGGCGCCCCACGCCCAGGTCGCCAGCGAATCCCACCCGAACTCCTTGTCGCCGCCGAAGTCGGTGAAGAAGATCAGGCACGTCGTCGCGAGGGAGAGGAAGATCACGCCGAGCACGTCGATGCGCTTCTCGGCCTTCTTGCTGGGCAGCTGCAGCGCGACCAGCGCGATCACGAACGCCGCGATCCCGACCGGGATGTTGATGTAGAACGCCCACTGCCACGTCATGTGGTCGACGAAGAACCCGCCGAGCAGCGGACCGGCCACGGCGGAGAGCCCGAACACGGCACCGAGCGGACCCATGTACTTGCCGCGCTCGTTGGCGGGCACGATGTCGGCGATGATCGCCTGCGACAGGATCATCAGTCCGCCGCCGCCGAGGCCCTGCAGCGCCCGGAACACGACGAACATCCAGAAGTCGGTCGCCAGGGCGCAGCCCACCGACGCGAGCGTGAAGAGCGCGATCGCGACGAGGAACAGGCTGCGACGACCGAGCACGTCGCCGAACTTGCCGTAGATCGGCATCACGATGGTGGTGGCCAGCAGGTACGCGGTCGTGATCCACACCTGGTGGTCGACGCCGCCGAGCTGGCCCACGATGGTCGGCATCGCGGTCGACACGATGGTCTGATCGAGGCTCGCGAGCAGCATGCCGGCGATCAGGGCGCTGAAGATGATCCAGATGCGACGCTTCGTGAGCAGGAAGGGCGCGTCGGCGGTGGCGGTGGCGGACATTCAGTGGGCTTTCTGTGCGGGGGAGTACAGGTCGCGCGCGAGCCGGAGACGGCGTCGGATCAGCTCGGCGAACGGCTCGGTGGAGTGGTGGTGCAGGAGCTGTTCCATGCACAGGCGCACGAGGGCACCGACGGACTGCACGAGCACCTGCGCGCGCAGCTCGGCGTCCTCGACGCCCTCGAGCCGGCGGGTGATCAGGGCGACGTCGCGCCGCTCGTGCTTCTCCTGCTGCTCGAACGCGGCCTTGAGCAGTCGCGGTTCGTGCTCGATCACGGCGAACAGCTCGGCGGCATGCTCGACGGGGTCGAACAGGGAGAAGCGGGCGACGGTGAGCTCGACGAAGTCGTCGAGCAGGTCGCCGTCGGCGTTCGCGAAAGCGTCCTCCAGCTCCTCCTGGCGGGAGTCGATTACGGTGATGCCGAAGACCGCGTTCTCCTTGCTCTCGAAGTAGTTGAAGAACGTGCGGCGAGACACCCCGGCCTCGGTGCACAGCTCCTCGATCGTGAAGCCGGCGAAGCCCCGTTCGACCGTCCAGCGCCGCGCCACCGAGGTGAGCGCGAGAGACGTCTCGCGCTTGCGCTGCTCCCTCGTCGATTCTGCACTTGCATCCATAGAGTGCAACTTTGCACTTTCAACCTTGGAGTGCACTGTGAGAGTGCGTTTCTCTGCCCGCCCGGAAAAACCCTCGACGAATTCGTGACATCCGAGGTGCCTCATGCGTCTTAGTGGTGTCGTAAGAACACGGCCCGCGCCTGACGGTGCGGACACACGGATGAAGGAGCTCGAGATGGCGAACGTGACGGGGGGCAGCCAGCCCAAGGCTCAGGTCGTACCGACGGCGCAGGCCGCAGCGGTGGGGAAGACCACGATCGAGGACGCGGTCGTCGCGAAGATCGCGGGTATCGCGGCCCGTGAGGTCAGCGGCGTCTATGCGCTCGGCGGCGGGGCGGCCCGCATGATGGGCGCGATCCGAGACGTGCTGAACACGACCGACCTCTCGCAGGGCGTGAGCGTGGAGGTCGGCGAGACGCAGGTGGCCGTCGACGTCACGATCGTCGCGGAGTACCCGGTGTCGCTGCAGAAGGTGGCCGACGACGTGCGCACGGCCATCCACCGGGCCATGGTCGACCTGGTCGGCATGGACGTCGCCGAGATCAACGTGAGCGTCAACGACGTGCACATCCCCTCGGACGACGACGCCGACGCCGAGGAGGCGCGAGTCCAGTGAACGCCTCGGTGATCGGCGGAGCTGCGGCCGCGGTCCTCGCACTGACCTGGATCGTGCTGGGCTTCTGGGCGTTCCTGCTCGTGCTCCTCGCGATGCTCGTCGGCGCGGCGGCCGGGCGCATCGCCGACGGTCGCCTGGACGTGCGGGCGCTCGCCGAGGTGGTCCGCGGACGGCGGTCGTCCTCGTGAGCGTCGAGCGGGCAGGGGCGTCGTCGGGTGTGGCGGGGGCCACGTCCGTCGAGGCCCGCGCCCTGCACCGGATCGCCCTCGGCATCGCCAGGGATGCCGCGGGCGTGGGGCTCGACGACATCGCGGTGGAGCTGGGCGACCAGCGCGGCGACCTGCGCGTCACGGTGGTCGTGCCCGTCGTGCTGGCGCGCTCCGACGGCACGACCCTCGCCGACCACGGCGAGGTGCTGCGCGAGACCCTCGTGCGTCGGCTCGGGGAGCTGGCGTCGCGACGGGTGGGCGCGGTCGACGTGCGGTTCACCGGCGTGCGGCGTGCGCTCGAGCGGAGGGTCGCATGAGCGCGCCCGCCGCCACGCGCCGACTGCTGCGCCGGGAGACACGGGCGTCGCGGACCGCTCCGGCGACCGTGCTCGCCGCTCTCCTGGCGATCGTGCTGCTCGGGCTCCTGGGGTGCGGGGTCGCCGCGGCCCTCGACCCCGGGTTCCGCGCGGATGCGGCGGGGCTGCTGGCGGGCGTCGCCCAGGCGCTGTCCGCCCCTGGTGTCGCGATCGGTGCGGGCATCGCGCTGGTCGCGCTCGCCGCGGTGCTGCTGGCGCTGGCGGTCGTCCCGGGGCGTCGCGCCCGACGCGCCCGTCTGACCGGCCGCACCGCGCTCGTGGTGGACGACGGCGTGCTCGCGGACGCGATCGCCGACGGGGTGGCCAGGCGCACGGGCGTTCCGCGACCGCGCGTCGCGGTCACGGTGGGGCGCAGAGCCGCCACGGTCCGCCTGACCCCGACCAGCGGGGTGCCCGTGGACCGTGACGCGGCGCGGACCGCTGTGGTGCGCGTGCTGGACGAGGTGGGCTTCGCCCTGACGCCGCGTGTGCTCGTGGCGACGGAAGGAGTGGTCGGATGAGGCTCTCGGGATCCGTGGGGAACCGGGTGGTGCTGCTCGGCGGCGGCCTCGTGCTGCTCGCGGCGGGCGCGGCACTCGTGGCGACCGGGCTGGAGTCGGCGCGGCTGCTGCCCGCGGGGGCGGCGGGGGCCGTCTCGGCGGTCGAGCGGGCGTCCGCCGATGCATCGGCCGCGACGGTCGACCTCGGGAGCATCGGGGAGTTCCCGCTCGCGGCCGTGTCAGCCGCGGCCGCGGCCCTGGTCGTGGTCGTCCTGCTGATCGCGTTCCTGCTCACGCGGGGCCGCGGTCGCGTGCGCGAGGTGCTCGCGGTGCCGGGTCCTCGGGGGACGACCCGGGTGGACCGCGGTGTGGCCGACGGCGTGCTGGCGGAGACGCTCGCGGCTCGGGCCGACGTGGTGTCGGCGCGGACGGTCGCGCGTCGGGCGGGCCGTCGCACCGCCCTCGGGCTCGTCGTGACGCCGCGGAAGGGGGCGGCTCTGGGGGCCGTCGTCGCCGCGGCCGAGGCGGCCGTCGCGGAGTGGGACCGGTTGCTGGGCGTGGAGGTGCCGGTGGTCGTGCACGTCGCGGACCGCGGGTGGCGCGAGCTGTTCCGGTCGAGGCAGAGGATGCGCCGGTCGCTGGCCGGCGCGGGCGAGGCGGGGCACCGGTCCCGCACCGCCCGGACGTCGTCGACCCCGAGAGCCGGGGTCGCGTGAGGAAAGGAGCCGCCATGAGCGGAGAGAACAAGATCAAGGCCGCCGCCGAGAAGATCGCCGGCAAGGCGAAGGAGGTCGTCGGCGAGGTCACCGACAACGACCGGCTCGTCGCCGAGGGCAAGGCCGAGCAGGCGAAGGGCGATGTGCGGAACGCCGCCGAGGATGTCAAGGACGCGTTCAAGAAGTGATCCCGCTCGCGCAGGGGGCGCCCCCGGTCGGGGCGCTCCCTGCGGCCGAGCCGTGCGCACGGATCCGATCCGTCGCCGCACGCGCTCCGAACCTGCAGGGGAAGCGGAACGAAGGGTGGGGGAATGGCAGCGGATGGCTCTCGCGGCCCGCTGGAACAGGCCGGGGATCACATCGTCGCGGGTCGCGCCATGGACGGCGATGTCGAGGCGTTCGCGGTGCTGGTGCGGAGGTACACGCCGATGATGCGCGCGTACACGCAGCGCATGCTGAACGGCTCGGCCGAAGTGGACGACACCGTGCAGGAGGCGTTCGTGACCGCGTGGCAGCGGTTCGGCGAGCTCGACGACCCCGGCAAGGTCAAGAGCTGGCTGATGCGCATCGTGAGTCGCAAGGCCGTGGACCGGCTCCGGCGCCACCGCCCGGTGGTCGATGTGACCGAGATCGACCGGCCGGCACCCCTGCATGCCTCGCCGTCGGCGGTGGTGGAGGTGCGCGAGGGCGTCGCGGCACTGGGAGCCGCGCTGCGGGAGCTCCCGGAGGCGCAGCGCGAATGCTGGGTGCTGCGCGAGATGGGCGGGTACAGCTACGACGAGATCGCCGCGGAGCTCGGCGTCCCCGTCAGCACGGTGCGCGGGCTGCTGGCCCGTGCGCGCGGATTCCTGATCACCCGGATGGAGGCGTGGCGATGAACGACGACCACGAGAACCCGGACCTGCGCGGTCTCGGATTGGAGCCCGACGACCTCGACGGGCACACGATCGAGGAGCTCGCCGACTACCTCGAGGCGGGGCGTCAGCCGCGCGTGGCCTCGATCGAGGAATCGCCGGGGTGCCAGCTCGCCCTCGACGCGCTCGAGCGGCTGCACGGACTGGGCGACGCGCTGATGGCGGCCGACACCGCGGCGGAGCCCGCGGTGGAGGAGGGGTGGATCGACCGGATCCTGAGCGGGATCGCGATGGACGCCAGGGCGGGACGCCGCATCCCGTTCGCCTCCGACGACCCTGCGGTGGAGCTGGCGATCACCGAGGGTGCGGTGCGCGGTCTCGTGCGGGCGGCCGAGGAGGCGGTCCCCGGCGTGCTCGTCGGGCGATGCCGCCTGGAGGGCGACGTCACGACGCCGGGTGCTCCCGTGCGCGTGGCGATCGACGCGAGCGTGTTGCACGGCGAGCCGATCCGCGGGCTGGCCGACCGGCTCCGTACCGAGGTGGACGCGCGGCTGCGTCGGCACACCGAGCTCACCATCGCCGCGATCGACGTGACCGTCAAGGACATCAGGGAGGTGTCGTGATGACGCAGGATCCGACGATCGACGGCGAGGGCCGTCGCGAGCTGGCCGCCCGGATCGAACAGGTCCTGCGCGCGCAGGACGGGGTCCGCGGCGTCTACCGCTCCGGCTCGCTCATCTCGAACCTGCTGAGGGCGGGGGCTGCGGCGCTGGGCGCGACGCGCGACGCCGAGCCGATCGTGTCGGTGGCCGCGGGGGCGCGCGGGGCCGCGGTCGAGGCGTCGATCGGGGTGGATGCGGGCGCGGCGTCCGGAGAGGTCCTCCGGGAGGCGCGGGCCGCGGTGGAGGCCGTGCTCGCGGAGCAGGGGTACCAGCGCGAGAGCATCACGCTCGTGGTGGCCTACGTGCAGGTCGCCCGTGCCGCGGGGGAGCCCGTCGAGGTGGAGCCCCGCTGACCGTGGGGTCGGCGGGGCTCCGGCCGGCTCACGCGATCGCGCGCAGTCCCTCGACGAGCGGCGTGGTCGGACGGCCGATCAGCCGCGCGAGCGTGCCGTCGGTCTCGGCCAGTGCGCCCCCGCGGATGCCGGCGTCGAGGGCGACGACGAAGCCCGCGGTGCCCTCGTCGAGCCCGGCCTCGCGCAGCGCCGCGAGCTGCTGGTCCGCCGTGAGCGACACGAAGGTCACCTCGCGTCCGGTGACCTCGGCGATCGCGGCGGCCAGCTCCGTGTAGTCCCACGCGACGTCGCCGCCGAGCTCGTACACGGCGCCCGTGTGACCGGCGTCGAGCGCGACCACGGCGGCGGCCTCGGCGTAGTCGGCGCGGTTGGCAGAGGCCACGCGACCCTCGCCGGTGCCGGAGGCGAGCACGCCCGTCTCGGCTGCGCGCGCGAGGTCGGCGGTGTAGTTCTCCGTGTACCAGTTGTTGCGCAGGATCACGGCCGGGACGCCGGAGGCCGCGATCAGCTCCTCCGTGGCCTTGTGCTCCGGCGCGAGCACCAGGTCGCTCGTGGTGGCCTTCGGGGCGCTGGTGTAGACGAGCTTCGAGACGCCGGCGGCTGCGGCCGCGTCGATCACCGCCCGGTGCTGCTCGACGCGGCGGCCGACCTCGGAGCCGGACACGAGCACGACCGTGTCGATGCCGTCGAGGGCCGCGGCGACGGAGGCCGGGTCGTCGTAGTCGAGGGGCACGACGCGCACGCCGAGGTCGGCCGCCCTGGCCACGTCGCGCGCTCCGGCGACGATCGACTGGGGGTCGGCGCCGCGGGCGAGGAGGGCGGCGATGATGAGGCGGCCGAGGTGTCCGGTGGCTCCGGTGACGAGGATGGTCATGAGGGCGGTCCTTCCATTGGTGAACACCTGCCCCAACCGGCGCGAGGCACCCGCGCATTCCATCCGACCGGTACCCACTTTGACGTAAGGTACCTACATGTCGGTGAGTTTTGCGGAAATCCGGGAGTCTTCGCCCACGGTGTTCGACCAGGGCTGCGGCACGCGCGTGGTGCTGGACCACATCATGAGCAAGTGGGGCGTGCTGGTGCTGTCGTGCCTGTCGGACGGCACGCGGCGCTGGGGCGAGCTGCGGCGGGAGGTCGACGGCATCAGCGAGAAGATGCTCGCGACCACGCTGCGCACGCTGTCGGCGGATGGGCTGGTGCACCGGGAATCCCTGCCCACGGTGCCCCCGCACGTGGAGTACAGCCTCACCCCGCTGGGGCGTGACCTGATGGAGCGGATGCTGCCCCTGATGGAGTGGGTCGCCACGCACGCCGACGGGATGCTCGGTCGCGAATGAATCCACGGATTCCGTCGTGAGATGAAGTTGTGTGAGTGGAATCCGTTGCTCGAAGAAAAGGATTGACGGTATACCGCAGCTCGTCGTACTGTCTGAGCATGGCAACGACGCCCATCCACCTGGAACGACCCGACGGCAAGGGGCTGGCCGCTGGCACCCTCGGCCTGTGGGGATCCACCGTCATCGGTCTCGCCTCCACGGCGCCGGTCTACTCCCTCGTCGCGACGCTCGGCTTCGTCGTGCTCGCGGTCGGGGCGCAGGCACCGATCGCGTTCGTGATCGCCTTCGTCCCGATGCTCCTGATCGCCTTCGCCTACCGCGAGCTCAACAACGCCGTGCCCGACTGCGGCACCACCTTCACCTGGGGCACGAAAGCGTTCGGCCCCTGGGTGGGCTGGATGGGCGGCTGGGGTGTCGCGGTGGCCGGGATGGTCGTGCTCGCGAACCTCGCCCAGATCGCCTCGGTGTACTTCTGGTCCCTGATCGGGTTCGAGCTGGAGAACAACGACTGGCGGATCATCCTCGTCGCGGTGCTCTTCATCGCCGCGATGACCTGGGTCAGCTGGCGCGGCGTCGAGATCGGCGAGCGCATCCAGAACATCCTGCTGGCCGTGCAGTACCTGGCCCTCGCGATCTTCGTGGTGGCCGCGCTGTGGCAGTTCTTCACCGGCGACGCCCCCGACGCCACGCCGTTCTCGTGGGAGTGGCTGAACCCGTTCGGCTTCACGGACTGGTCGGGCTTCACCGAGGCCATCCTGCTCGCCCTCTTCATCTACTGGGGCTGGGACACGTGCCTCGCGCTGAACGAGGAGACCAAGGACCCCAAGCGCATTCCCGGGCGGGCGGCCGTGCTGACCTGCGTGATCCTGCTGGTGACCTACGTCGCCGTCACGATCGCGGCGATGATGTACGCGGGTCTCGGCGAGGACGGCACGGGGCTCGGCAACGAGGCCAACGCCGACGACTTCTTCCTCGCGATCAAGGACGGCCTGCTGGGCCCGTTCGGCTGGGTGCTGGTGGTCTCCGTCATCATCTCGGCGATCTCGTCGACGCAGACGACGATCCTGCCCACCGCGCGCGGCACGCTCGCGATGGGCGTGTACCGCGCGCTCCCCGCGAAGTTCAAGGAGGTGCACCCGGTCTACAAGACCCCGTCGTTCTCGACCATCGTGATGGGCGTGGTCGCCTCCGCGTACTACGTGGGCATGACGCTCATCAGCGACAATATCCTGCAGGACTCGATCCTGTCGCTGGGCCTCGCCATCGCGTTCTACTACGCCATCACCGGGTTCGCGTGCGTCTGGTACTTCCGCGCCGACCTGCGCACCTCGACACGCGACCTCTTCTTCAAGGGGATCTTCCCGCTCGTCGGGGCGCTGCTGCTCACCGGCGCGTTCGTGCAGTCCGCGATCGACATGTGGGACGTGGACTACGGCTACACGGTGCTGTTCGGCATCGGCGGCACGTTCGTGATCGGCATCGGCTCGCTCGCGATCGGCCTGGTGCTGATGCTCCTGTGGTACCTGTTCCCGCGGTCGAAGCGCTTCTTCCGCGGCGAGAGCCTGAACCGCGACACCGAGGTGATGGTGCCGGACGAGCCCGGCGTCTCCATCCGCTCGGTCGACGGCGGCATCTGAGGCGGCGGGTGCGCGCGGGGCTGTCCTAGGCTGGCCTCGTGCGCATCCGGCTCGACATCGCCTACGACGGCACCCACTTCCGCGGCTGGGCGACACAGCACACGCTCCGCACCGTTCAGGGCACGTTGGAGGCGGCGCTCGCCCGCATCGTGGGCTCCGACGTGCGGTTCGTGGTCGCCGGCCGCACCGACGCCGGCGTGCACGCGAGCGGACAGGTCGCACACGTCGATCTCGACGAGCGGCAGTGGTCGCGCATCGAGGCCAGGCACGGACGGGCGGCGCAGGATCCGGCGGGCTCGATCGCGGGACGCATGCGGGGTGTGCTCGGCGCCTACTCCGACGTCACCGTCACCCGGTCGACGGCGGCGCCCGAGGGTTTCGACGCGCGCTTCTCAGCCGTGTGGCGCCGCTACCGGTACCGTCTCGCCGACGGTCTGGCCGGCTACGACCCGCTGCGTCGCGCCGACACCACGAGCATCCGCGGACGGCTGGACGAGCGCGCGATGGACGAGGCCGCGCGCACGCTGATCGGCCTGCACGACTTCGCGGCGTACTGCAAGCCCCGCGAGGAGGCCACCACCATCCGCACCCTGCTCGACTACCGGTGGGAGCGCGACGCGGACGGCGTGCTGGTGGCCGAGGTGAAGGCGGACGCGTTCTGCCACAGCATGGTGCGCGCCCTCGTCGGCGCGTGCGCGGCCGTGGGGGAGGGTCGCCTGGACGTGTCCGACCTGGTGGTGCTGCGCGACGCTCTCACCAGGACCAGCGAGTTCAAGGTGCTCGCGGCCCGGGGCCTGACGCTGACCGAGGTCGGGTATCCGGCGGACGAGCTGCTCGCCGCACGGGCCGAACAGACCAGGGCCCGCCGTGACCGCGAGTCGGACTGATCGCCGGATACGGATCCCGGGCACAGCAGGGGCGGGTAGCGTGGGCACGGTCATGAAGGTCATCTCGTACAACCTGCGCAAACACCGGGCGGCCGGGGAGCTCGCGACACTCGTCGCCGAACACGACCCCGACATCCTCTGCCTGCAGGAGTGCGACGTGCCGGCGCTGCCCGACCGGATCGGGGGCCTCGTGCTCGCCGACGCCACCCAGGGCAACCGCCTCGGACTCGCGCTGTTCTACCGCGAGAGCACCTACCACCTGCAGGGCATCCGCACCCTCGGGCTGAAGAAGTCGCTGCACGACCGCATCGCGAAGCCCGCGCACGAGCGGGTGCTCGGCGCACGGCTGCGCGACATCGACGACGGCGACGAGTTCATCGTCGCGTCGTTCCACGCCGCACCGCTGACGGCGCTGAACTCGCTGCGGCGCCACCAGATCCGCGCGGCCCTGACCGAGCTCGCGAGCCTCGGGGACGGCCTTCCGCAGCTCATGGTCGGCGACTACAACTACCCCGTGTTCAAGGAGAACCTGGGGCAGGCCGTGCGCGACCACGGCTATGCGCTGTCGCTCAGCGACGACCACACCTACACGCGCTACCGCGTCTTCCGCGGTCACTACGACTTCGCGACCTCGACCGGATTCGAGATCGAGCGCATCACGACCCTGCCGCAGCGGTCGAGCGACCACCGTCCGATCCTGGTGACGGTGAAGACCGACTGACCGGGCGCGGGCCCGCGGCTGGTTTGGTCGGAGGGGGTCGGGTGGCGTATGCTGACTCTTTGGTGCCCTTCCCGTACTGCGAGGAAGACGCACATCCGAACGTGAGCCCTCCACTGGCGTGTTCGTCCCTGTCGGGAGGAACCACCCCGGAGTGGGATTCACGAACACCTCCGTTCGACAAGAAAGCAGCACTATCGTGACGCGCACTTACACCCCCAAGGCTGGCGAAGTCCAGCGCGACTGGGTCGTCATCGACGCCACCGACGTCGTTCTCGGCCGCCTGGCCTCGCACGCGGCGACGCTCCTGCGTGGCAAGCACAAGCCGACCTTCGCCAACCACATCGACTCGGGTGACTTCGTCATCATCGTGAACGCCGACAAGGTCGCGCTCACCGGTCAGAAGCTCCAGAAGAAGATCGCCTACCGTCACTCGGGCTACCCGGGTGGTCTGAAGGCCGTCAGCTACTCCGAGCTGCTCGAGAAGAACCCGGTCCGCGCCGTGGAGAAGGCCATCCGCGGCATGCTCCCGAAGAACAGCCTGGGCCGCCAGCAGCTGTCGAAGCTGAAGGTGTACGTCGGTGCCGAGCACCCGCACGCCGCGCAGCAGCCCCAGCCGTACACCCTCGACCAGGTCGCCCAGTAAGCGCCGTAACGACTAAGGACATACTCGTGGCTGACATCCAGGACACCACCGAAAACCTCCAGAACTTCTCGACGTCGACCCCCGAGACCGAGGCAGTCGAGGCGGCTCCCCGCCCCGTGCTCAGCGTCCCGGGCGCCGCTGTCGGCCGTCGCAAGCAGGCCATCGCCCGCGTGCGTCTGGTCCCCGGCTCGGGCACCATCACGGTCAACGGCCGCACGCTCGAGGACTACTTCCCGAACAAGCTGCACCAGCAGCTGATCAACGACCCGTTCACCGCGCTGAACCTCGCCGGTGCCTACGACGTGATCGCCCGCATCTCGGGTGGTGGCGACTCCGGCCAGGCCGGCGCGCTGCGTCTCGGCATCGCTCGTGCCCTCAACGGCATCGACGCGGAGAACAACCGTCCGACCCTGAAGAAGGCCGGCTTCCTCTCGCGCGACGCTCGCGTCAAGGAGCGCAAGAAGGCCGGACTCAAGAAGGCCCGTAAGGCGCCTCAGTACTCGAAGCGTTAAGGTCCACTGCTCCGATGCCGATCTTTGGCACGGACGGCGTGCGAGGACTCGCCAATGGCATCCTCACCGCCGACCTGGCGCTCACCCTGGCCCAGGCGACTGCTGTCGTCCTGGGCCAGGGCCGTACGGCGGAGGCTCGCAAGGCCGAAGGCAAGCGACTCACCGCCGTGGTCGCCCGTGACCCCCGGGTCTCGGGGCACTTCCTCACCGCCGCCGTCTCCGCGGGCCTCGCGTCCTCCGGCGTCGACGTGCTCGAGGCCGGGGTCATCCCGACCCCCGCACTCGCGTTCCTCGTGGCCGACCGCGACGCCGACTTCGGCGTGATGATCTCGGCGTCGCACAACGCGGCGCCCGACAACGGCATCAAGATCTTCGCCCGCGGCGGCCGCAAGCTCCCCGACATCGTCGAGCAGCGCATCGAAGAGGCCATGCACGGCGAGAAGCTGCGCCCCACCGGCGCAGGCGTCGGTCGCATCGACCGCTTCTCCGACGCCGAAGACCGCTACGTCGTGCACCTGCTCGGCTCGCTGCCGCACCGCCTGGAGGGCATCCACGTGGTGCTCGACTGCGCGCACGGCGCCGCCTCCGGCGTGTCGCCCGAGACGTTCCGCGACGCGGGGGCCGAGGTGACCGTCATCGGCGCCGACCCCGACGGCTGGAACATCAATGACGGCGTCGGCTCCACGCACCTCGAGAACCTCGCTGAGGCCGTGGTGCGGCTCGGCGCCGACGTGGGTATCGCGCACGACGGGGACGCCGACCGGTGCCTCGCGGTCGACGCGAACGGCACCATCGTCGACGGCGACCAGATCATGGCGATCCTCGCGCTGTCGATGAAGGAGCGCGGCGTCCTCACCGACGACACGCTCGTCGCCACGGTCATGAGCAACCTCGGCCTGCACGTCGCGATGCGCGAGCACGGCGTGACCGTGCGCCAGACCGCGGTCGGCGACCGCTACGTGCTCGAGGACATGAACGAGGGCGGCTACGCGCTCGGCGGCGAGCAGTCCGGCCACGTGATCATGAGCGAGTTCGCCACCACCGGCGACGGCCTGCTCACGGGTCTGCACCTGGTGTCCGAGATGGCGCGACAGGGGAAGTCCCTCGCCGAGCTCGCCTCCGTGATGACGGTCTACCCGCAGGTGCTGATCAACGTGCGCGACGTCGACAAGGATCGTGTCGCCGACGACGAGGTCGTGCAGCAGGCGGTGCGCGACGTCGAAGCCGAGCTGGGCGACACCGGGCGCGTGCTGCTGCGCAAGTCCGGGACGGAGCCGCTCGTGCGGGTCATGGTCGAGGCGGCCGATTCGGAGTCGGCCCGCGCCTACGCGGAGCGCCTCGCCGCCGTGGTGCAGGAGCGCCTCGCGCTCTGACGCTCTCCCGTGAGACGGCCGGTCGCTTCTGCGGCCGGCCGTTCGCGTCTCCGCCCCGGCGGGGTCAGGGCGCGGCGCAGATGCGGAAGTAGCCGCTGTCGGCGAGCGTCTCCGTGGCGCAGGCTCCGCCCGTGAGGCGCAGCTCGTGCGCCATCGCCGGAGCGTCGGCGAGCCCGAGGTGCGCGCCCGTGAGCACGATCGGCGCGACCGCCGCCCCCCACGGGTCGGCGGCGAGCCACCGCACGTCGTTGTCCGCCACCCAGGTGGCGAGCGGCGCGACCGCGGCCCGCTGGCCCTCCAGGGTCACATCGCGGGGCGTGAAGCACGACACCACATGCGCGACCGCTCCCGCCGCGACGACCGCGGCGAGCACCGCCGCGCCCA
>NZ_SSDQ01000111.1:0-28468 GCF_004794315.1 Microbacterium sp. PF5
CGACGCGGGCGCGGCGGGGGCACCCGCCTCCGCGACGCCGGCACCGATGCCGCGACCGACGGCCTGGCCCTGGATGATCCCGGCGAGGTCGAGCCCGGTCGCGGAGTGCACGCTGTCGAACACCGAGCGCAGAGCCTTCGCGCTGTCGGCGCCGACGACCTGGGAGGCCCCGTCGTCGCCGGAGCCGCCCACGATCGAGACGTTGCCGATCGCGGCGTAGCCCTTGGCGAACTCGGCCATGATCGACGGCAGCACCTCCAGCACGCGCTGCGAGAGGAAGGCGTCCTGGTTGGAGGCGATGGCCTTGGCCTCGGCCTCGACGGCGGCCGCGCGCGCCTCACCCTCGGCACGGATGGCCTCGGCCTCGGCGTTCGCGCGCAGGCGGCGGGCCTCGGCCTCGGCTTCGGCCTGTGCCCGCAGCGCATCGGCGTCACCCGTGGCCTTCGCGATGGCGGCCGCGGCCTCACCGTCGGCCCGGGCCTTGTCGGCCTGCGCCTGCTGCTCGGCGATGCGCGTGCGGGCCTCGGCCTGCTTGACCTGCTCGATCGCGGCGGCCTCGGCGGCGCGCTCACGTGTGTAGAGCTCGGCCTGCGCGCGCGTCTCGGCCTCGTAGCGCTGGGCGTCGGCCACGCGCTTCACGTCGGCGTCGAGCTGAGCCTGCTTGTTCTCCGCCTGCTGCTGCAGCACGGCCTGCTCGGCCTGCGCGCGGGCGAGCTGTTCGGCCTGCTCCGCCTCGGCACGCGCTCGTCCGATGCCGGCGTTCGCGTTGGCGGTGTTGGTGTCGAGCGCCGTCTGCTCGACGAGGTTCGCCTCCTGGTTGGCGATGTTCTTCTGGTTGATCGCGCGGTCGGCGTTGGTCTGCGAGATCTCGGCGGCCTGTCGCTTCGCCTGGATCTCCGGCGCCCCGAGCGACTGAATGTAGCCGACCTTGTCGGTGATGCCCTTGATCTGGAAGGAGTCGAGGATGAGGCCCTGCTCCGCGAGCTCCTGCGAGACGTCGGCCGCGATCTGGTCGGAGAACTTCTTCCGCTCCCGCATGAGCTCGACGACCGAGAGTGTCGCGACGATACCGCGCAGCGCACCCTCGAGCTGCTCGGTGGTGAACTGCTCGATCGCCTTGTCCTGCGACGCGAAGCGCTCCGCGGCACGCCGCACGAGCAGCGGGTCGGAGCCGATCTTCACGATCGCGACGCCGTCGACGTTGAGGGTGACGTTGTCGAGCGACTGCGCCTCTGCATTGAGCGAGACCTGACGGGAGCGCAGGGAGATGATCTCGTGGCGCTGCGTGATCGGGTTGACGAGGGACTTGCCGTTGACGATCACCGTGACCGGCGACTCCGACAGCTCCGAGCGGCTCGTGCCGTCGGCGGCGATCACCGCGCGCTGCACCTTCTGCTTGCGGCCCGAGATGACGAGCGCCTCATCGGCCCTGGCCACCTTGATCCAGCTGCGGGCGAACAGCAGCAGGATCAGCAGCAGGATGACCGCTGCGACGACGGCGATACCGATGATGATGAGGATGCCGACGATTCCGGCGATCTCCATGGATGACCTCCCTTGGTCCCCCCGAGGGGGCGGTCTGACGGGCCCGCGCGGTGTGCCGGGACTCGGTTCCACCCTGCCAGAAACCCCGGAGCCCCCGCTCTGCGCGGGGGTGATCTCCGACACATCGGGGAGAAGCTGCGGCAGAGGCGGGGTGGGGAGAAGGGCTCATGCCCCGTTCACGCGGTCGCGGTCAGCGGTTGCGGAGCTTCTCCGCGAGGTCGCGCAGCTGGCGCAGCTCGTCGTCGTCGAGCCGGGACATGCGTGACGCGATGGAGCGGCCGTGCACCGTGGCGAGGGAACGGAAGGCCCGGGCGCCGGCGTCGGTCGCGCGGATCAATGCACCGCGGCCGTCATCCGGGTCGGGGCACTTGGCGACCAGCCCGCGGGCGACCATGCGATCGACGAGGCGGGAGACGCTGGGCTGGCTGATCAGCATGTTCGCGGTGATGTCGCGCAGTCGCGCCGTCATGTCGGGGGAGCGGGTGACGGTGAGGAGCACGTCGTATTCGGCCTGCGCGAGCTCGTTGTGATCGAAGTCGGCCATCATGTCCGTGAACAGCTCGTGCTGCGCGCGGAACAGGCTCTCCCAGGCCTCCAGGGCGAGCTTGCGATCGGTCATCCTCACAGCGTAGCGGCCACAGTAAAGGGCCGGTCGGAGAGGCTCCCGACCGGCCCTTGTCCCTTGCACCAAGAGTGTCCTGCAATCACATGCGGTGGATGCCACAGCAAACATTCACCGTGCGATCACTGTATAACGACGAGGTAACGAATGCAACGGTTTGATCACGGAATCTTCGCGCGACGCGTGAGGCCGATCCGACCGAGTCGGCAGGAAGTCGCCGCGGGGCTCTCGCGGCTTGCTCTTTATATCGATAGTCATCAATATGGAGTCACGCCCATCTCGCGGTCTCAACCACCCGTTGACCCATCCACCCAGGAGCGCCATGACCGCCACCACCCCCTCCGTCCTCTTCGTCTGCGTGCACAACGCCGGGCGCTCGCAGATGGCCGCGGGGTTCCTCCGCGAGCTCGCCGGTGACCGCATCGAGGTGAGGTCTGCGGGGTCGCTGCCCGCGGACCGCATCAATCCCGTCGCGGTGGAGGCCATGGCCGAGGTCGGGATCGACATCACCGCCGAGCAGCCGAAGGTGCTCACCGTGGACGCCGTCAAGGCGTCGGACGTCGTGATCACGATGGGATGCGGCGACGCGTGCCCCATCTTCCCCGGAAAGCGCTACGAGGACTGGACGCTCGAGGACCCGGCAGGGCTGGGGATCGAGGCGGTGCGGCCGATCCGCGACGACATCCGCACGCGGATCGAGACGCTCGTGGGAGAGCTGACCTGAGCCGAGCTCCGGGCTCACCGTCCGTGGACGCGGGCGTTCCTCGCCCTTTCCCCCGAAGTGGGATATATTGCTGAAACGTAGAACTTCACTCTCCAATACTCCCCAACTGGAGGAACGCGTGACACTCTCAGGTGGTCCGCTCGAGCGTCGGTCGATGAGCGACGAGGCGTTCGTGCGGCTGCAGGACGCCATCATCAGCGGAGAGCTGCCCCCGGGGGAGCGACTGCGCGACTACGAACTCGCGGAACGCCTCGGCACCTCCAAGACACCGATCCGTCATGCGCTCGACCGCCTGGCCGACAACGGGCTCGTCGAGATGCAGCGCAACCGCTACACGCGGGTTGCCCCCATCGATCTCAACCGGGTCCGCAATGCGGTCGACCTGTTCGGCGACATCTGGATCGGCTCGGTGCGTCACGTGCTGCCGGTGATCCAAGACGACGACGTGTCGTATCTGGTCGAGCTCGCGGACGACATGGCGACGGCGGTCAATTCCCGAGACGTCATCGGGTTCGGCGCCGCGCTGCGCGGTGCAGCGACCGGGTTCGCTCGCATCGAGGGCAACGCGGCGCGCGCGACGGTGATCGAGCGGCTCGGTCCTCAGATCCGCCGCTTCAGCCAGCACTCCAAAGACGTGTTCGACTGGGCGGCGGTGGGCGACGTGGTCGCCTCGATCCGTGACGCCCTCGAGGAGCGCGACGCCGTCAAGATCCGTGCCGTGCTCGTCACGCTGTTCGACGAGGTGCTGCCCTCCATCATCGACCGCGCGGAGGCCGAGGGCCTCGCCGGCACGACGGCCGAGTAGGACGAGGACACCGAACGAGGGCGGCCGCGCGGTGCGGCCGCCCTCGTCGTGTCCGGCGCTCTCGCGCTACGGCGTCAGGCGGTGCAGGTCGCGCGGGAACAGCGTGACCTCGCGGACGTTGGGCGCGTCGACGAGTCGCGCGATCCAGCGCTCCAGGCCGATCGCGAACCCGCCGTGCGGCGGCATCCCGTGCGCGAACGCCTCGAGGTAGCCGCGGTAAGCGTCGGGCGATTCGCCCCCGGCCTCGATCGCGGCGACTAGTTCGGAGTGACGGTGCCGCCGCTGCCCGCCCGTCACCAGCTCCAGCCCCCGGAAGAGCAGGTCGAAGCTGTTGCTCCAGCGCTCGTCGTCGGGTTGCGGGTGCGTGTAGAACGGACGCTTGGTCATCGGGTACCCCTCGACCGCGAGCACGTCGCTGCCGAACTCGGCCATGGCCCACTCGCCGAGCGCTCGCTCGTGCGCCGGTGCCAGGTCGGGCTCGTCGTCGGGCGCCCCCACCAGGCGCAGCGCGTCGCGGAAGTGGACGACCGGGATCTCCTCGGGGATCGTCGGCAGCGGCACCCGGAGCTGCGCCACGGCCGCGGCCGCCTCCGCGCGGATCCCGTCGAGCATTCCTCGCAGCACCTCCCCCAGGAGCGACAGCACGTCGCGGTGGTCGCGGACGAAGCCGAACTCCACATCGAGCGACACGTACTCGGCCAGGTGCCGCACGGTGTCATGGGGCTCTGCGCGGAACACCGGCCCCACCTCGTACACGCGCTCGAACACCCCGACGAGCTGCTGCTTGTAGAACTGCGGGCTCTGCGCCAGGTACGCCGGACGGCCGAAGTAGTCCACGGGGAACACGTTCGCGCCCGACTCCGTCGCGGTCGCCACGATCTTCGGCGTGTGGACCTCGGTGAAGCCGGCGGCGTCGAGCGTGCGGCGGAAGGCCCTCAGGCTCGCGGCCGCCAGTTCCCAGGTCGCCCGGCGGGCGGGGTGGCGCCACAGCACCGGCGCGTGGTCAAGCAGCGTGGGCAGCGTCGCGTCGAGGGTCGGCCGCCACAGGTCCACCACGGGGGTCGCTGCGGGCTCGGACAGCAGCTCGATCCGAGGCGAGGCGACCTCGACGCCACCGGGCGCCTGCGGGTTCGCGGATACGGTGCCCGTAACGCGGACGACGGTCTCCTCGGGCGGCAGGCCGCCGTCGGGCAGTTCGCTCGGCCGCAGCACGACCTGCGCCAGCCCGGAGCGGTCGCGCAGGATCAGGAAGGCGACGGAGGCGAGCTCGCGGCGGCGGTGCACGTGGCCGAGGAGCGTGACGCTCCGGCCCGGTGCGGTGCGGGACAGTTCGGTCGCGAGCGTGCGACCGGGGTCGGGTGATCTCATTCTTCCTCCAGGTTGTGGAAGCCCTGGAGGTGCGGGCGGGGGCTAGATCGCGGTGCCACCACACCTTCGCCGGTGAGACACCGGCCTCTCGTCGGTACGCCGGACGCGCGGGGACCGCTTGCCGTCGAGGCCGGGGGTCGTCACGCCCCGCAGTCGCCACCGCCAGTCTAGGGGACCGGGTTCTCGGCAGATCCACAGCATTCCGATATGGGCGTCTCGTACTCTGGGACCTCCAAGGGGAGTACTCCGACACGGTCTGGTCGTCATTACGGATGCATCGCATCCCGGCCCACCGGTCCCGATTCGGGATGGAGAAGACTTTGGCGCTGTTCTGCCACGCCGAATCTGGAGTATCCCTTGGACGTCACCCCTCTCATCTGGGTCATCACGATCGCGGTCACGATCGCGTTCTTCGTGTACGAGTTCTTCGCCCACGTGCGCACGCCGCACGAGCCGACCATCGGTGAATCCGCCCGCTGGTCCATCTTCTACATCAGCCTGGCGCTGCTCTTCGGCGTGGGCATCGGCATGGTCTCCGGGTGGACGTACGGCGGCGAGTACTTCGCCGGGTACCTCACCGAGAAGGCCCTGTCGATCGACAATCTCTTCGTGTTCCTGATCGTCATGACCGGGTTCGCCGTGCCGAAGATCTACCAGCAGAAGGTGCTGATGATCGGCATCGTGATCGCCCTGATCCTGCGCGGCATCTTCATCGCGGTCGGCGCGACGCTGATCGAGAACTTCTCCTGGATCTTCTACGTGTTCGGCGCGCTCCTGCTCTTCCTCGCCTACCGGCAGGCGTTCAGCAACCACGAGAGCAACCCCGCGAACGGCCGCTTCATGACCTTCGTGCGCCGTCACCTCCCCGTCAGCGAGGAGTACAACAACGACCGGCTGACCGTCGTCAAGAACGGGAAGCGCTTCGTCACCCCGATGCTGCTGACCATCATCGCGATCGGGTTCATCGACCTCGTGTTCGCCGTCGACTCGATCCCCGCGATCTACGGTCTCACCGATCAGGCGTACATCGTGTTCACCGCCAACGCGTTCGCCCTCATGGGGCTGCGCCAGCTGTACTTCCTCATCGGCGGACTGCTGGAGCGCCTGGTCTACCTGGCCCAGGGCCTCGCCGTGATCCTCGCGTTCATCGGCGTGAAGCTGGTGCTGCACGCGCTGCACGTCAACGAGGTCCCCTTCATCAACAACGGCGAGCCGATGCTGTGGGCGCCCGAGATCCCGATCTGGTTCTCGCTGCTCTTCATCGCCGCGACCATCGCCGTCGCCACCGTCGCGAGTCTGCTCAAGACCCGCAAGACCGCTTCTCTTCCCCCCACGACCGGCACCACCCCCATCGACAAGGAGCACTCTTGAGCGCGCAGCGCTGTTCTGACTCTTCGGACTCTGACAGTACGGGCGCCCGGTTCATCCCGGGCGCTCACCCCGCACCCGGAAAGGAAGCCCGCTGATGGGCGACCTGCTCCTGAACATCGCCCTCGTCCTCGTGTTCGTGCTGATCGGCGGCGTCTTCGCGGCGACCGAGATGGCGCTGGTCACGCTGCGAGAGAGCCAGATCAACGCGATCGGCCAGCGCGGGAAGCGCGGCGCCAAGGTCGCCGGGCTGGCCCGCAACCCCAACACCTTCCTCTCGGCGGTGCAGATCGGCGTGACCGTGGCGGGCTTCGCGTCTGCCGCCTACGGCGCCACCTCGATCGCTCCGTCGCTCGCGCCCCTGTTCGAGAGCTGGGGACTCGCCCCCGCCGTGGCGCTCACGGTCGCCACCCTCGTGCTCACCCTCGTGATCGCGTACCTGTCGCTCGTGCTCGGCGAGCTCGTGCCGAAGCGTCTCGCGATCCAGCGCAACGCCCAGTTCGCGTATGCCGTCGCCCCGGCCCTGAACGGCTTCGCGACCGTCATGCGACCGGTGATCTGGCTGCTGTCCGTGTCGACGAACGCCCTCGTGCGCCTGCTCGGCGGCGACCCGCACAAGACCAGCGACGAGCTGACCGACGAGGAGGTGCGCGACATCGTCGCGACGCACCAGGGGCTGCCCGACGACGAGCGCCGCATCCTCGACGACGTGCTGTCGCTGCGCGGCCGCCAGGTGAGCGAGGTCATGCGACCGCGACCCGAGGTGGTGGCGCTCGACCAGGCCGCCACCGTGGGCGCTGCCATGCAGCAGGTGCGGGAGCTGCCGTTCTCGCGCTACCCGGTGTCGGACACCTCGATCGACGACATCACCGGGTTCGTGCACGTGCGCGACCTGTTCGAGGCCGCGGCCGACGACCCGGAGCGACCGCTGGCGGCCCTCGTGCGCCAGATCCCCTACATCCCCTCGACCGCCCGGGTGCTGCCGACGCTGACCCGCATGCGCGCGGAGGGCCACCACATCGCGGTCGTCGTCGACGAGTACGGCGGCACGGACGGGCTCGTGACGCTCGAGGACCTGGTGGAGGAGGTTGTGGGCGAGATCTTCGACGAGTACGACGCCGAGGTGTTCATCTCGGCCGACGACGGGCTCGACGGACGCCTCAACCTGCAGGACTTCGAGGAGGCCACCGGGCTGGCCATGCCGCGCGGATCGTCGGACACCATCGCCGGATTCGTCACGGAACAGCTCGGACGCCTCGCGGTGGTCGGCGACACGGTCGAGGTGCCCGGCGCGACCATCCAGGTGGCAGAGGTGGATCGGCGCCGGATCGCCCGGGTGCGGGTGACGCTGCACGCCGAGCCGGAGCCCGCCGCGGAGCACTGAGCGCGGGGCGTCCGGCCGGCATGGTCAGGCCGGACGCACCGCGCTGCCGAGCTCGCTCAGGCCCTCGCTCAGAACCTCGACCAGCAGCCGCGCATAGCGGCCGTCGGGGTCGAGGTCGGGATCGAACACGGTGATGCTCGCACCGATCGCCCGCGGAGCGAGGCCCCGCAGCAGCGCCGTCAGCTCGTCGGGGGAGAGGCCGCCGGGATCGGGGCTGTCCACCGCGGGCATCACCGTGGGGTCGAGCACGTCGACGTCGAGCTGGAGCCAGTACCCCTCGCCCGCCGCTGCGGCGGACTCGGACGCGACGGCCTGGGCTCCGCGCGCGGAGACCTCGGCGGCGGGGGTCACGCGTGCCAGGAGGCCGCGAACCTCCTCCTGCTCCTCGTCGTCGTCGCGGTGTCCGACGTGGGCGGTGCGCCCCGCCGGGAAGTAGGGGGACAGGCCGTCGATGTCGGCGATGGCCGGCCAGTGCAGGCCGATCGCCGCCGCCAGGGCCTCGCCGGCGACGGCCGCGCACTCCTCGCTGTTGCCGGGGTGGCGGAAATCGGTGTGGCCGTCGATGTGCACGAGTCCCGCTCCGCCGCGTCTCTTCAGAGCGATCCCGGCGCCGACGAGGATGCCGCAGTCGCCGCCGATCACCAGGGGTGCCTGCCCCGCGTCGATCGCGTCGCCGATGCGCGCGGCCAGGCGCAGCGAGTGGTCGACGAACGCGGCCTCGTTGCGCACCCGACCGGCCGGACGCACGTCGTCGTCGGCCACGTACCGGCCGGGGAGGACGACGCCGGAGTCGGTCGCGCCCCGGGCGGCGAACCGCTCGTAGAGCCCCGCCTCGCGCAACGCCTCCGGCGCTTTCGCCGAGCCGGGCACGCTCCCGGGCTCGGGCGGACGGAGGCCGAGGTTGCTGGGAGCGGACAGAAGAGTGATCATGCGGTCCACTCTGGCGGGGGCGACCGACATTCGCTCCGCCCGCGCGAGGGGAGCGGATTCAGCGCTCGTGGTCGTGGTCGTGCTCGTGGTCGTGGTCGTGGTCGTGGTCGTGCTCCTCGAGGAGCATGCCGACCGAGGTCGCGCACGCGTCACCGCGCCAGGCCTCGATCCCCTCGCGGACGGCGAAGCCCGCGATGACGAGCCCCGCGACCGCGTCGGCCCACCACCACCCCAGCAGCGAGTTCGCCACGAGTCCGACGAGCACGGCGGCGGACAGATACGTGCAGATCAGCGTCTGCATCGAGTCCGCGACCGCGGTGGCCGACCCCAGCTCGCGCCCCGCCCGGCGCTCGGCGAGGGAGAGGAACGGCATCACGACCACGCTCACCGCGGTCAGCACGATCCCGACCGTGCTGTGCTCCGGCCGCTCCTGCGCGATCAGGGCCAGGACGGAACTCGCCGTCACGTACAGCGCGAGCGCGAAGAACGCGACCCCGATGACCCGCAGCGTCGGCTTCTCCCAGCGCTCGGGATCGGGCCGCGTGAACTGCCAGGCGACCGCCGCCGCCGAGAGCACCTCGATCGTGGAGTCGAGCCCGAACCCGATCAGTGCGGCGGAGGAGGCCACGGAGCCCGCGGCGACGGCGATGATGGCCTCGATCACGTTGTAGCCGATCGTGACGCCCACGATCACGCGGATGCGGCGGTGCAGCGTCTGCCGGCGGGGCTCGGCGACCACGGCCGCCATCAGCAGGTGCACCCCTCGCCGTCGCAGCAGTCCGGGTCGACGATCAGGGTGACCCGCATCAGCATGTCGAGCGCGGGAGCGAGGTGGCGGTCCGACAGGCGGTAGAGGCTGCGTCGCCCGTCGGCCGTGCTCTCGACGAGTCCGCAGCCGCGCAGGCACGCGAGATGGTTCGACATCGCCTGCCGCGAGACGCCGAGCGCCTCCGCGAGCTCGGCCGGGTACCGCGGCGACGACCGGAGGGCGAGCAGGATCCCGGCGCGCGTCGTGTCGGACAGCGCGTGCCCGAGGCGGGCGACGGCGGCGGTGTGCGGAGTCGAGGCGAGCGCAGTGGTCACCCCTGAACAGTACAGAAAGAAGTGAATTCAGAAAAGAGTGAAGCGGGAGGGGCAACGGATGCGACCGCCCCTCCCGCCGCGATCTCAGCGGATCGCGTACACCGCGCCGCCGACGATCACGGCCACCACGGTGGTCCAGCCGATGATCGCGACCGCCTGCCACACGAGGATCCGTCCCTTGCCCACGCCCGACGCCGCGAGCATGGTCGCGGTGAAGTGCGTGGGCAGCAGCAGCGGTCCCAGCAGGCTCACGCCGGGGACGCCGTAGCGCTCGAACGCCCGCTGGAACTTCTCGCGCCGTGCGGAGCCGCGCCCCTGCTCGGCCGCGGGCGCGGGTGCTACGTCATCCTCCAGGCTGCTCCCGCCGCCCGCGAGTGCGGCCTGCCGCGCCCTCGACCGGTCGACGATCGCGCGCCGCGCCCCCGAGCTCGCGAGCACCAGGACGGCCACGCACACGAAGTTGCCCACCATCGCCGCGACGGCCGCCACCACCGGGGGGATGCCGCCGATGATCCCGATGCCCGCGGCACCCTCGCCCTCGATGAACGGCACCGCGCCGGCGAGAGCGACGATGAGGGGCTGCACCAGGTCGGGGACCTGGGCGACGAGGTTCTGGAACGTCTCGACGAGGTTCATGGGAGGGGCCTCCGGGAGTTTCGGCGGACGGGCTCTCCGTCGCCATGACCCCAGTCCACCGGAGGCGGGACGGCTGTGACAGTGCCGCGGCGTCACCTCTCTCCGGGCGCTTCACCCGCCGATCCCGTGACATCTGTCACGGCCCTATCGTGGGGAGCGTGACCCGCATCCCCCCGGCCTCCACCGTCGAACCAGCGCCCGGCTCCCGGCAGCTCGCCCGTGGCATCACCGCCACCTGGTGGTACACGGTGACCGCGGTGCTGTTCATCGAGCTCATGCTCGTCGGGGCATGGACGGGCATCGCGGCCGCGGTCGACCTGCGCGGCGGCGTGCTGCTCGTGGTGGGGCTGGGCGGCGTGGTGTGGTGCGCGTCGACGCTGCTGCTGCTGCTGGACTACCGCCACCGGCTGGAGGCCGGTCCGGGGGTGGAGTGGCGGCGCCTGGTGCTGCCGTTCGCGGTGGCGGTGGCCTACGGGGGCACGGCCGGGCTCCTCGTGGGCAGCTGGGAGCTGGCGGGCATGCCGATCGTGCAGTTCTTCGTGCTGCTGCGGTGGCCGCGCGGTGTCCGCGTGCGGGTGGTCGTCGCGGCGACCGTCGTGCTGGTGGGGCTCGCGGTGATCGACACCGCCGCCGACGGCTTCGGGGTGGGCGTCCCGTGGTGGCTGCCGATCGTGTACGCGGCGATGCTGCCGGGGATGACCGTCAGCTCGCTGTGGTGGTGGGACGTGCTGGTGACGCTCGACCGGGCTCGAGCCTCGGAGGCCCGGCTCGCCGCGACCCAGGAGCGGCTGCGGGTCGCCACCGACGTCCATGACCTGCAGGGGCATCACCTGCAGGTGATCGCGCTGCAGCTGGAGCTCGCGGAGCGGCTGCTGCCCGTGGACGCGCCCGCCGGAATGGAGCAGCTGCGCGCGGCGCGGGTGAGCGTGGACGAGGCGCGCCAGGGGACCAGGGACCTCGCGACGCGGTTCCGGTCGGTCCCGCTGGGCGATGAGCTGGCGAACGCGCGCGACCTGCTGGGCGCGGCAGGGCTGGACGTCGAGGCGCGCATCGCGACCGACGCGAATGCGGCGCCCGCGGCCGACCTCGGCCCGGTGATCCGGGAGACGACCACGAACGTGCTGCGCCACGGCGGTGGAGAGCGCGCGCGGCTGGTGCTCGAGCGCACGCGCGACGGGTGGCGGTACGAGATCGCCAACGGGGTCCCGGACGGGGACGGGGGCGCGGACGACGTGGAGGACGGGCACGGCGGCTCGGGGCTGGAGGGTGTACGGCGGCGGATCGCGGACGCGGGCGGCACCCTCGACGTGCGTCGCGACGCGGACGAGTTCGTGGTCGTGGTGACCGTGCCGTCCGCAGGGGAGGGCGCGCGATGATCCGGGTGCTGCTGGCGGACGACGAGGGGATGATCCGGTCGGCACTCGCCGCGCTGCTGCGGCTGGAGGACGACATCGAGGTCGTCGCGGAGTGCGCCGACGGGGAACAGGCCGTGGCGGAGGCGCTGCGGCTGCGACCAGACGTGTGCCTGCTCGACCTGGAGATGCCGGGGCTCGACGGGGTGCAGGTCGCGGAGCGGCTCGGCCGGGAGATCGCGACCCGGTGCGTGGTGGTCACCCGTCACGCGCGACCGGGCGTGCTGCGGCGTGCACTGGCCTCCGGGGTGTCGGGGTTCCTGCCGAAGTCGCGCGGGGCGGACGAGGTCGCGGCGGTGATCCGGCGGGTCGCCGCGGGAGCGCGCTACGTCGACCCGGAGATCGCGGCGGATGCGCTGAGCGACGAGCGCTCGCCGCTGACCGACCGGGAGCTGGACGTGCTGCGGGCCGGACGGCGGGGTGAGACGACGGGGCAGATCGCCAGGGCGCTGTCGCTCGCACCCGGAACGGTGCGGAACCACATCTCGGTGATCCTCGGCAAGCTGTCGGTGGCCACACGTCAGCAGGCGGTGCTGCTCGCGGAGGAGCGCGGCTGGATCTGACTCCCGATATGCTGGCTCGCATGGGAACAATATGCGCCGCGCCCGTGATGGGGCGCACTCTCGTGTTCCGCGACCGCCGCGCCTGACGGCGCGCTCGCTCTCCGCACGCCTCCGCGCGCCGTCCACAGAGATGTCATCGCACCTCGGGACGGGCTCTTTTCGCCGACTCCGCTCGCGCGTCCCTCGCCGAGGTGCTCCGATCCTCTTCCCGGAGCGCACCCATGCCTCGCAACCGTCCTCGTTCGATCCACGGCGGCCGCCACGAACTCGGCCAGAACTTCCTCCATCACGCCCCGACGCTCGACCACATCCTCTCGCTGGTCGAGCGCACGTCCGGCCCCATCCTCGAGCTCGGCGCCGGTGACGGTGCCCTGACGCGTCCCCTCGCCCGCCTCGGTCGTCCCCTCACCGCGATCGACGTGGACGAGCACCGCGTACGTCGGCTTCGATCCGACCTCCCGCAGGTACGCGTCGAGGCCGCGGATGCGACACGTCACCCGTTCGACGCCGAGGTGGTGGTGGGCAACGTCCCCTTCCACCTGACCACGCCGATCCTCCGTCGTCTGCTGGCGACGGGGCGATGGCGACACGCGGTACTGCTGACCCAGTGGGAGGTCGCTCGGAAACGCGCCGGAGTCGGCGGCGGGACCCTGATGACCGCACAGTCCGCGCCGTGGTTCGTGTTCGCCCTGGAGGGCCGTGTTCCGGCGTGGGGCTTCCGGCCGCAGCCGAGCGTCGACGGGGGGCTGCTGACGATCGCCCGGCGCGGGTCGCCGCTCGTGCCCGCGACGGATCGCCGCGCGTACGAGGCCTTCGTTCGGCGCATGTTCACCGGGCGCGGGAGCTCGCTCCCCGCGATCGTGGCCTCCGCAGGCGGCCTGTCGATGCCCCAGGCGCGCCGGGCCGTCGCCTCGGTGCGAGCGCAGGACCGCCGCCTCCCCCGTGATCTGGGCCCGGAGCAGTGGGCGGGGCTGTGGCGCGAGGCGGGGCGGAGGCCATGAGGGGTGGTGGCGCCCCCTCCGTCACGCGTCCGGCGGCGTCTTCGCGGCCTGCGAGAATGGAGGCGCCGAGTCCCGAGCCGAGGAGCCACCGTGCCGTTCATCTCCACCCGTGGCGGCATGCAGCCGCAGTCCTTCAGTGAGACCCTGCTCGAAGGGCTCGCGCCCGACGGAGGCCTGGCGGTTCCCGAGGTCATGCCCGAGGTCGACGGTGAGACCCTGGAGCGCTGGCGCGCACTCACGTACCCGCAGCTCGCGACCGAGGTGCTGGGGCTGTTCGCGACCGACATCCCCCGCGAGGATCTGGCGCGCATGACGGCCGCCGCCTACGCCGACTTCCCCGACGGGGTGGTGCCGCTGCGCCGCATCGACGACGACCTCACGCTGGTCGGTCTCTCTGAGGGGCCGACGCTGGCGTTCAAGGACATGGCGATGCAGTTCCTCGGGCAGGTGCTCGAGTACACCCTGGAGCGTCAGGGATCGGTGCTGAACATCCTCGGCGCGACCTCGGGCGACACCGGGTCGGCGGCCGAGCACGCCCTCCGCGGCAAGGAGCGGGTGTCGGTGTTCATGCTGTCGCCGCAGGGCCGCATGAGCGCGTTCCAGCGGGCGCAGATGTTCTCGCTCGACGACGCCAACGTGCACAACATCGCGGTGGAGGGCGTGTTCGACGACTGCCAGAACCTGGTCAAGAAGCTCGCCGGCGACCTCGACTTCAAGCGCACCCAGCACCTCGGCGCCGTCAACTCCATCAACCTCGCGCGCATCACCGCGCAGACCGTCTACTACTTCTGGGCGTGGCTGCGGGCCACCGACGCGGGCGGCTGGGCCGAGGTGTCGTTCACCGTGCCCTCGGGCAACTTCGGCAACATCCTGTCGGGCTTCTTCGCGAAGCAGATGGGCCTGCCGATCCGCCGCCTCGTGCTGGCCGCGAACGAGAACAACGTGCTCGACGAGTTCTTCCGCACGGGCGTCTACCGGCCGCGCAGCGCCGCGCAGACCCTCGCCACCTCGAGCCCCTCGATGGACATCTCGAAGGCGTCGAACCTGGAGCGCTTCATCTTCGAGCTGGTCGACCGCGACCCGGCGCGGGTGGTCGGCGCGTGGGACGACCTGGAGGCGCAGGGCTACGTCGACTTCTCGGCGGAGCAGGAGCGGTTCGCGGAGGAGTTCGGCATCGTCAGCGGCACCTCGACCCATGAGGACCGGCTGGCCACCATCCGCGCCGTGTACGAGGCCTCGGGCGAAGTGATCGACCCGCACACCGCCGACGGCGTCAAGGTCGCGCGCGAGTACGTGGAGCCGGGCGTTCCGATGCTCGTGCTGGAGACCGCCAAGCCGGAGAAGTTCGCGGAGACCATCCACGAGGCGATCGGCGTCGAGCTCGGCTACTCGCCCGAGCTGCGCGCGATGCTCGACGCCCCCCAGTACGTGACGGAGATGGCCGACGACGAGCAGGCCCTGCGCGCGTTCATCGCGGAGAACGCCCTGCACTGACACCGAGGCCCTTCATCGCGAAAGACCCCCGACCGCCGGCGCGGTCGGGGGTCTTCGTCCTTCCACGGGAACTTATCAGGCAGTAACTGCCAAGAGTTGTTACTGTATCTGCATGAATGAAAGTGCGGACTCCGTCCCGACGGCCATCGAGGCGCGTCATCTGTCCAAGTCCTACGGGAAGGGCGAGAGCAGATTCCTGGCTCTCGACGACGTGTCGTTGCGGGTGCGGCGGGGCGAGTCCCTGGCCATCGTCGGCAAGAGCGGGTCGGGCAAGTCCACGCTGATGCACCTCCTTGCGCTTCTGGACCGCCCCGACGCCGGAGAGGTGCGGGTGGACGGCGCTGATGCGGCGACGCTGTCGCCGCGGGCGGTGAACCGGATCCGCAACCGCCGCTTCGGCTTCGTCTTCCAGCAGTTCTTCGTCACCCCCGGTGCCTCGGTGCTCGACAACGTCATCCTCCCGCTCACGATCGCGGGGATCCCCGCCGCCGAGAGGCGACGCCGCGGCATGGAGGCCCTGCGCCGCTTCGGCCTGGAGGACAAGGCGCGGGGCCGTGCGAACGACCTGTCCGGCGGGCAGAAGCAGCGCGTCGTGCTGGCTCGGGCGCTCGTGTCCGAGCCCGAGGTCATCTTCGCCGACGAGCCGACGGGAAACCTCGACAGCGCGACCGGCGCCGTCGTCGAAGATGAGCTCTTCGCGCTCCAGCGCGACCACGGAATCACCCTCGTCATCGTCACGCACGACGATGACCTCGCCGCACGATGCGACCGCCGGGTCGTGGTGCGCGACGGGCGCCTGGAGGATGCGACGGGGGTGGCGGCATGAACGCGCTCGACCTGGTGCGCACCGCCGCGTCGCACACGTTCCGCAGCAAGCTGCGCACCACGCTGACCGTGCTGGCGCTGTTCGTCGGAGCGTTCACGCTCACCCTCACGACCGCACTGGGCGCCGGTGTCTCCGACTACGTCGCGAAGCAGGTGGCGTCGCTCGGCGCCGACGACGTGCTGCTCATCTCGGCGGGGACGGGGACGGCGACCGACGCCGGGCCCCAGCCGTACGATCCCGCGACCTCCACGGCCTCCGGGGGTCCTGCCAATCCACTCACCGGCGGGGGAGCGCTGACGCCGCAGGACATCTCCGCGCTCGAGGGCATCGACGGACTGCGTGACGTGTCGCCCGTCTCGGCCGTCGCGGTCGACTGGATCCAGGGACCGGGGTCGCAGAAGTACGAGTTCGCGATCGCGCCCACCTCGTCGATCGCGCGGGCGGACCTCGTCGCCGGCTCGCAGCTGGATGCCGAGGCCACCGAGAACCAGATCACCCTCCCGCTCGACGACGTCGAGCCGCTCGGCTGGGCCGACCCCGGCGACGCGGTCGGTGCACGGGTCGAACTGGGGTTCACCGACGTGCTCGGCGGCCCCCACACCATCGAGGCGACCGTCGTGGGCGTCTCGAACACGAGCCTGCTCAATGCCGGCGCCGGGGCCAACGCCGCCCTGGTCGACGCGATCGCGGCGGAGCAGCGCGCCGGGTCGTCGGCGCCGGAGCGCTTCCAGGTCGCGGTGGCCTCCTTCGACCCGAACGCCAGCGCCGACGACGTGCGCGACCTGAAGGACCGGGTCGCTGACGCGGGGATGACCGCGCAGACGATCCAGGACCAGCTCGGCATCGTGCAGACGGTCATCGGCGGCATCACCGGTGTGCTCAACGCGTTCGCCGTGATCGCCCTGCTCGCGGCCGCTTTCGGCATCATCAACACGCTGCTGATGAGCGTGCAGGAGCGCACGCGCGAGATCGGGCTCATGAAGGCCATGGGGATGAGCAACGGACGGGTGTTCGCGCTCTTCAGCATCGAGGCGGCGATCATCGGCGTGCTCGGCAGCGTGCTCGGCGTCGTCGTGGCCGTGCTGGTGGGACTGCCGCTCAATGCGGCTCTCGCCCAGGGGCCGCTCTCGGGTCTCGCCGGTCTTGACCTGCTGCTCTTCCAGCCGCAGGGGATGCTGGGCGTCGTCGCGCTCATCGTCGTCATCGCATTCCTGGCGGGCACGCTACCGGCGCGACGCGCGTCGCTGAAGTCACCCATCGACGCGCTGCGATACGAATAGAGCATGCCCGCGCCCGCAACCCCGCACAGCAGCAACGCCCGCGGACGGGCGACGGCGCGCGCGATCGAGACCGCGGCGGTGCGGCTGGCCCTGGAGAAGGGGCCGGCCGCACTGACGGTCGACGAGATATGCGCGGCGGCCGGCGTCAAGCAGCGCACGTTCTTCAATCATTTCCCGACCAAAGAGGACGCGCTCCTCGGCAGCGCGCTGCCCCGGCTCAACGAGCAGCGGGTGCGCGAGTACCTCAGCGATGCGACGGTGGGTGTGCTCAGCGGCGCTCTGGGTCTGGTCGAGCTGCCGGCGTCCCCCGACGGGCAGGAGGACCTCGCGGCAGCTCGCATGCGCGTCCTCGCCGCTTCGCCGGCCCTCGCCGAGCGCCAGGCGGGTCGGCTGCTGCCGTTGGCGCGCGAGGTCAACGAGGTCATCCGCCTCAAGCTGCGTGCCGTCGGCCCCGACCAGGCGGCGGAGCGCATCGACGCCGCCGCGTCCGTGCTCACCCGCATCGCGAGCGCGCTCGTACTGCAAGCCGGGCGGGCGGGCGAGGCGGAGCCCGGCCTCAACGATCTCCGGTGGATCTGGGACCGCCTGCTCTGACGTCGCGTGCAGAGTGCACAGCGACGGGCGATGTTCGTGCGGATCGCACATGTCGGGCGGTGAGGCGCGGTGGCTACGGTGGCGGCAACCCGTTCCCCCCTCCTCCCGAAGGATCCTCATGGCACGCACGGCGCACGCAGACGACTTCGCGCTCTCCCGAGTCACGCCGGAGGCCCGCAAGCCCTGGTTCGGAATCGCAGTGCAGCGATTCGGACAGGTCTCGGCCCTCTCGCAGTTCCTCCTCGGCGCGACCCTCGGCTACAGCATGACGTTCGGCGAGGCCGTCCTCGCCTTCCTGTTCGGCTCGATCATCCTCGAGGTGATCATGTGCGTGGTCGGTTTCATCGGCCAGCGCGAAGGCCTGAACACCGCCCTCCTCGCCCGCTGGACCGGCTTCGGCGAGATCGGCGCCTCGCTGGTCGGCCTCGCGATCGGCATCAGCCTGATCGGCTGGTTCGGCATCCAGTCGGCGATCTCGGCGCAGTCGCTCGACGCCCTCATGCCCGGCGCCCTGCCGGTGTGGGCGTGGAGCCTCATCTTCGGCCTCGCGGTGACCGCGATCGTGGCCTTCGGCTTCGTCGGCATGCAGTGGCTCGCGAACATCACGGTGCCGCTGTTCCTGATCCTGGTCGGATGGTCGGTCATCTCCGAGCTGAGCCGCCACGACATCGGCGAACTGCTGACCGGTCCGGCCCCCGGCCCCACCATGAGCGTGTGGGCGGGCACCGGCATCGTCGCGGGCGGCCTCATCGTCGGCGCCATCATCACCGGCGACATGACCCGCTTCAACCGCTCGCGCGCCGACGTCGTCAAGCAGACCGTGCTGGGCGTCTCACTCGGCGAGTTCGTGATCGGCCTGGCCGGCGTGCTCCTCGCGCACGCCGCCGCCACCGGCGACATCGTCGCGATCGTCACCTCGTCGGTGGGCTTCATCGGCCTGTTCATCGTGCTGACCGGAACGCTGAAGATCAACGACTGGAACCTGTACTCCTCCACCCTCGGCCTGGTGAACTTCATCTCCACCGCGTTCGGCAAGAACCTGCACCGCGTGACCACCACGATCGTGCTCGGTGTCGTCGGCTCGGTGCTCGCCGCGGTCGGCATCCTCGGGCAGTTCACCGAGTTCCTGATCGTGCTCAGCGTCGCGTTCCCGCCCATCGCCGGCATCATGGTCGCCGAGTACTACGTGGTGCGGCGCTGGCGTCCCGAGCTCGACGCGACCCGCGAGCAGGGCACGCTTCCGGCCACCGCTCCGCGCATCGTCCCCGCGACCATCGTCGTCTGGCTGGTCTCGTCCCTCGTCGGGTACTTCGTCACCTGGGGTATCCCGTCGCTGCTCAGCCTCTTCCTGTCGATGGTGCTGTACATCGTCGTCGGCAAGCTCGGCTGGGTGCGCGGCGTCGGCGTCGCCACCACGCGCCAGGCGAGCCCCGTCGACAGCGCCCCCGCGGCGGTCTGAGCGACCGCGACAGAACCACCCCACACGAAAGCGAGCATCATGCACATCGGCATCGACGTCGGCGGCACCAACACCGACGCCGTCCTCATGGACGGCACCCGCACCCTGGCGGGGGTGAAGCACTCCACGACCCCCGACGTGACCCGCGGGATCGTGCAGGCCATCGAGGACCTGCGCGCCGGCCACTCCTTCGAGGGTGCAGACATCGATGCGGTCATGATCGGCACGACGCACTTCATCAACGCGCTCGTGCAGGCCAGCCGGCTCGCGCCGGTCGCGGCGCTCCGGCTGGGGCTCCCCGCCACGCGCGCGCTGCCGCCGCTGATCGACTGGCCGGAGGTGCTGGTGGAGGCCACGCAGGCGCGCAGCTACCTCGCCCACGGCGGATACGAGTTCGACGGGCGACCCATCTCGCCGCTCGACCCCGACGAGATCCGTGCGCACGCCGAGGACATGAAGGCCCACGGCATCCGATCGGTCGCGATCTCCTCGGTGTTCAGCCCGGTCAACCACGACCTCGAGGTGCGGGCAGCCGAGATCGTGGCCGACGTGCTCGGGGCGGATGCGGCGATCTCGCTGTCGCACGAGATCGGACGCATCGGGCTGCTGGAGCGGGAGAACGCGACCATCATCAACGCGGCGCTGCGCGAGCTCGCGTCCGAGATCGTCGACGGGCTCACCTCGGCCGTGCGCGCGCAGGGCATCGAAGCGCCCATCTTCCTGAGCCAGAACGACGGCACGCTCATGGACGAGGACTACGTGCGCCGCTACCCGGTCGCGACGTTCGCCTCCGGCCCCACGAACTCGATGCGCGGTGCCGCCGCCACGAGCGGCCTCGACGACTGCGCCGTGATCGACGTCGGCGGCACGACGGCCGACATCGGACTGCTCATCAACGGCTTCCCGCGCGAGACCGCGAACGAGGTGAAGGTCGCGGGCATCCGCACCAACTTCCGGATGCCCGACGTGCTCTCCCTCGGCATCGGCGGCGGCAGCATCGTCGACGAGGAGACCGCGGAGGTCGGCCCCGCATCGGTCGGGTACAAGCTGACGACCGAGGCGCTGGTGTTCGGCGGCTCCACCCTCACCGCGACCGACATCGCGGTCGCGGCCGGCCGGGCACAGGTGGGCGACCCGAGCCGCGTGGCCCACCTCGACCCCGCCTTCGTGCAGCGCGTGCTCGACCGCATCGCCGAGCGGGTGTCCGAGGCCGTGGACCGCATGCGCACCTCGCCCGAGCCGATCGCGGTCGTCGCGGTCGGCGGCGGCTCCATCCTGCTGCCCGACGAGCTGCCGCTGTTCGGCACCGTGCACCGCCCGGAGAACTACGCGGTCGCCAACGCCATCGGCGCTTCGATCGCCCAGGTCGGCGGCGAGATCGACAAGGTGTACGCGATCGAGCCGGGCCGCCGCGAGGAGACCCTCGCCGAGGTGCGGGCCGAGGCCGTGGACAAGGCCATCGCCGCGGGGGCCAAGCCGTCCACCGTGTCGATCATCGACTTCGACGAGGTGCCCATCCCGTACCTTCCCGGCAACGCCACGCGCATCCGCGTCAAGGCCGTCGGCGACCTCGACATGGGGGTCTGACATGAGCTGGACGATCACCCCCGCCCACATCGACGGACTCGCGCGCGGGGCTGCCGTGCTCGGCACGGGTGGCGGCGGCGACCCGTACATCGGCGCGCTCCTCGCCCGGCAGGCCCTCGCGAGCGGCGACGTCACCGTGGTCGCCCTCGACGAGGTGCCCGACGACGCCCTGGTGCTGTTCGTCGCGATGATGGGCGCGCCCACCGTCATGGTCGAGAAGCTGCCGAGTCTGGCCGAGGTCATCGAGCCCGTGAAGGCGCTGGGCATCCACCTCGGCCGCCCGGTCACGCACATCGCGTGCGCCGAGGTCGGCGGCGTCAACTCCACGATCCCGATCGCCGCGGCCGCCGCGCTCGGCCTGCCGCTGGTCGACGCCGACGGCATGGGGCGCGCGTTCCCGGAGCTGCAGATGGTGCTGCCGACGCTGTACGGCGTGACCGCGTCGCCCCTCGCCTTCAGCGACGAGAAGGGCAACACCGGGGTGCTGCAGACGGCCGACAACTCCTGGACCGAGCGCATCGCCCGAGTCGCGTGCGTCGAGATGGGCTGCTCCGTCATGATCTCGGGCTTCTCGATGTCGGGCACCGCCGCGCGGGAGTCGCTCGTGGCGGGGTCGCTGTCGCGCTGCATCGAGATCGGCCGGAGCATCGCCACCGCGCGCGACGAGAAGACCGACCCGGTCGCGGCGGTCGTCGAACTGCTCGGCGGGCGCGAGCTGTTCGGTGGCAAGGTCGTCGACGTCAACCGCGCCACCACCACCGGGTTCGCCCGCGGGCGCGCCCGTATCGACGGCGACGGCGGCACCACGCTCACCCTCCGGTTCCAGAACGAGCACCTGGTCGCCGAGGCCGACGGCGCGGTCCTCGCGACCACACCCGACCTCATCATGGTGCTCGACGGCGAGTCGGGCGAGCCGATCACCACCGAGGGGCTGCGCTACGGCCAGCGCGTGCGCGTGATCGCGGCCCCCGCCGACGAGCGCTGGCACTCCGCGGAGGCCCTCGCGATGGTCGGCCCCGGCTACTTCGGCTACGACCTCGCAGCACACCGCTTCGACGGCACCGTCTCCGCCGCCGACGCCGCGACGGGGGCGGCCGCATGAGCTGGCAGCTCACCGCGGCCGACCTCCCCGACCTCGCCCGAGGCGCGACGCTGCTCGGCACGGGCGGCGGCGGCGACCCGTACATCGGGAAGATGCTCGTGGAACGGGTGCTCGGCGACGGCAGCATCACGATCCTCGACCCGGACGAGCTGACGGACGACCTCTTCGTGATCCCCACCGCGCAGATGGGCGCCCCGACGGTGATGGTGGAGAAGATCCCCGCTGGCACCGAGCCCACGCTGGCGCTGCGCACGCTCGAGGAGCACCTGGGGCGGACGGCCGATGCGACCATGCCCATCGAGTGCGGCGGCATCAACTCCATGATCCCGCTGATCGTCGCAGCCGAGACCGGGCTGCCCGTGGTGGACGCGGATGGCATGGGACGAGCGTTCCCCGAGCTGTCGATGGAGACCTTCGCGGTGTACGGCGTGCACGGCTCGCCGCTCGCGCTCGCCGGGGAGCGGGGCGAGAAGGTCGTGATCGACACGGGCGACGACGACCGGCAGATGGAGTGGCTCGCCCGCGGCATCACGATCCGGCTGGGCGGCGTCGGCCACATCGCCGAGTACGCCATGACCGGCGCCGACGTGCGGCGCACGGCCGTGCCACGGACCATCTCGATGGCGCTCGCGCTCGGCCGCGCCATCCGCCTGGCCCGCGAGGAGCACCGGTCCCCGTTCGAGGCGATCGCCGACACCCTCGCGACCACCCTCTACCCGCACGTGCGGGAACTGGGCGTCGGGAAGGTCGTGGACGTCGAGCGGCGGACGACGGAGGGCTTCGCGAAGGGCCGGGCCGTCATCGCTCCGCTGGGGGCCGAGGGCGACGCGGTCGAGATCGCGTTCCAGAACGAGAACCTCACGGCCTACCGCGGTGGGGAGCTGCTGGCGATCGTGCCCGACCTCATCTGCGTGGTCGATCACGAGACCGCGGAACCGATCACGACCGAGGGGCTGCGCTACGGGCAGCGGGTGCGCGTGCTCGGCATCTCCACGCCCGACATGATGCGCACGCCCGAGGCGCTGGCCGCGTTCGGTCCCATGGCGTTCGGCCTGACGGAGCCGTTCCGCCCGGTCGAGGGGACCCCCGCGTCCTAGGCTGGACGGCATGAGGCTGGAGCGGGACGACGTGGCGGCGCTCGCCCGCGGCTACGCGCTCCTCGGCTCCGGCGGCGGTGGCTCGACCACGATGCTCGAGCTCATGCTGGGCGCCGCCGACCACGGGCCGATCGACGTCACGCCGGTGTCGGCGCTCGACCCCGCGACCCCGTGCCTCGGTGTCGCGTTCGTCGGCTCCACCATGCTCCTGAGCGAACGGATGCCGGGCGCAGAGCCGTTCGGGGCACTGCTGCGGGCGGTCGAGCGCTGGCTCGGACACCCCGTGCCGGCGGTCTGCTCGCTCGAGGGCGGGGGGATGAACGGGCTGGCGCCCCTCACCCTCGCGAAGACGCACACCGTGGTCGACGCCGACTGCACGGGTCGCGCGGTGCCCGGTCTCGACCAGATGTCGCTGTTCGTCGACCGCGTGCCCGGGCTCGTGTTCGCGTGCGAGACCGGCGCGGACGGAGTCGCCCTGGTCGAGGCGACCAGGGCGATCGACGCGGAGCGGGTGGTGCGGTCGGCCATCATCCAGGCCGGGGGAGTGGGCTGCGCGGTGCTCGCCGGCTTCACGGTGGGCGACCTGCGGGAGCACGCGATCGAGGGGCACCTGGCTCGGGCGCTCGACCTGGGGCGGGCGTTCCTCGCGCACGCCCGGCTCGCGCCGCCGCTGCTGGCGGAGGCCCTGGGCGGCGAGCTGCTCGCCGAGGGCCGGATCCTGTCGGTCGCGCCGTCCGTGACCGACCCGCACGTCAGCGCCATCGAGGTCGCGGGCATCGGCGGTACCGTGCACCGGGTGGTCGCGCGGTCGGAGACGCTCGCGGTGCTCAGCGACGGGCTGCTGGTCGCCGCGGCCCCCGAGGTGATCGTGGTGCTGGACGCCGTGTCCCGCGAGATCCTCGAGGTCACCGACCTCAGCCTGGCGCGGCACGTCGTCGTGCTCGCCCTGCCCGCGCCCGACTGGTGGAGCGAGCGCCCCGAGCGCCGCGCCCGCATCGTGCCGTCGGCCTACGGTCTCGACGGGCTGGACGCGGCATGAGCGCCGCGCTTCCCCTCACCGCACTGCTCGCGCAGGGCGAGAACGGCGCTGTGCGCCTCGTCGCCGGGCCCGCCGACGCCGAGTGGGACGCGGTGTCGGTGGAGGCGGAGGAGGCCGACCTCCCGGCGCAGAGCCGCGGCGGCCTCGCGATCCTCACGGCCGCCGCGCCGCGCGCGACCTGGCAGCAGGATGCGATGCTGCGCCGGGTGCGCGACCGCGGCTTCACCGGACTCGCGCTGCCCGGCGCGGCCGACGTCGACCGCGGCGCCGTCCGGCTCGCGGCCAGGCTCGGGCTCACCCTGCTCGACGTCGAGCGGCCGGTGCAGCTCGCCCGGGCCTGCTGGATGCTGATCGAGGCGCGTGACGCCCTCACGCTCACCCGCGTGCGCAAGGTCGCGCAGTCGTTCGAGTACGCGGCGGACGACCTCGGCGACCTGCTCGGGCACCTCGCGGCGAATCTCGGCCTCGGCGTCGCGCTCATCGACGGCGCGGGGGTTCTGCGCGAAGCCGGGGGACACCTGGCCGATGCACTCCGCCACCGGATCCGCTTCGACGCGTGGACCGATGCCGCCCGGGCCGACGGCGACGCTGCGGCCTCGGTGCGCGTGGACAGTCCCGGCCGTTCCGGACTGCGGCTCGTGCTGTTCGGTCGCGGTCTCGGCGAGGCGCAGCTGCAGTCGCTCATCGTCGCCGCCGAGGTGGCGATGCCGGCCGTCGCCGCGCGGATCCTGATCGACGAGATCGCCGCGGTCAACGACGTCGCCGCATCGTCGGGGCTGCTGCGCGACTTCGTGGAGCTGCGCGGCACGGCCGACACCGACGTGGAGCGGCGGATGGCGGAGCGCGGGTGGCGCACCGGCGGGCATCACCTCGGTTTCCGCACGGTCGCGCGCGGCCGGCTCGACCCGCTCGCGCTGCTGCGCTCGATCAGCCCGGCCCTCAGCGCGATCGACGCCGAGGCGCACGCCACCACGGCGGGGCGCGGCGTGAGCGGCTGGCTGTCGTTCGCCGAGGCTCCGGGGCCCGACCGGGTGGAGCGCGCGGTCGGGGCGCTGCGCGACGTGCACCTCGGCGCGCTGCGCGACTTCGCGGTGGCGACCGGTGTCGGCTCGCTGCAGAGCGGCCCGGAGGGGCTGGCCGCCACGCTCGACGAGGCGGGCGACGCGGCACGCATCGCGGCCGACCGCTCCGCCACGGGCTGGTTCGTGCGGGTGGACAGTCTCGGTCTGGAGCAGCTGCTGCTCGCCTGGACCGGAAACGACACGTTCGTGCCGGCGGCGCAGTCGCTCCTGGCGCCGCTCGCCGACGGGGGCGGCGAGCTGCTCACGACGCTGTCGGCCTACCTGGACCACGAGTCGGGGATCGCCGCGACCGCGGCCGCCCTCGGCCTGCACCGCAACACCGTCATGGTGCGCATCCGCCGGGTGCAGGAGCTGCTCGGGATCGACATGAGCGATCCGGAGGCCCGGCTCGCGCTGCACCTGGCGTGCCGGGCCGTGCTGCCGCGCTGACCCCGCCGCTGCCTACTCCGGGTCGCCGTGCAGCATCCAGGCGATGCCGAACCGGTCGACGAGCATGCCGAACGTCCCGCCCCACGGCGGCACATCCAGCGGCATCGTGATGGTCGCACCCTCGGAGAGCCCCTCCCACACGCGCTGCGTGACCTCCTGGGTGTTGCCGCTCAGCGACACGGAGATGCCCTGCGGCTTCTCGTAGGTCATGCCGTCGGGGGTGTCCGAGGCCATCAGCACGAGACCGTCCGGGGTGGTGAGCTGCGCGTGCATCACGAGGTCCTGCTGCTCCGGGCTCTGCACCATGCCGGGGAACTCGCCGAAGACGCTGATGTCGAGCTCACCGCCGAGGACGCTCCGGTAGAACTCCATCGCCTCCCGGGCCTCGGTGCGGAACGACAGGTACGGGTTGAGATTGGGCATGACTGCTCCTGGTCGTGTTCGGACTGCTGAGGATCCCCGCCGCGCCTCAGTCTCCGCTCCGTCGCGCGCCGCCGCAAGGGCAGGGGCACGACCGCGCCGACACCCCGTCCCGGAGGTGCGGTGCCGGAGGGAGGGTCAGGGGTGCGCGGTCTCCGCGAGCCACTCCGCGAACGTCTGCCGGCCGAGGTCGGCGTCGGGTCCCGGAAGCGCCTTGCCCTCCCGCATCCCCGTCATCTGCGGGCCGGGCACGCTCAGCGCCGGAACCCAGCCGCGGTAGCCCTGGTGTCGCGCGAATGCCCGGATCATGTCGGCCAGCTGTTCCTCTCGCGGCCCGGCGAAGTCCGCCACGCGACCCCGCGGGTCCCCGACGGCGAGAGCTGCGAGACGCTCGCCGACCTCGCGGGCGGCCACCGGCTGCGTGCGGGCCCGGGGTGCCACGTGGAGCGGGCCGAGCGTCGCGCGGGCGAACATCTGCGCGGCGAACTCGTGGAACTGGGTGGCGCGCTGGATCGTCCACGGCACGGGCGACGCCTCCACGATCTTCTCCTGCGCGACCTTGCCCGCGTAGTAGTCGTAGGGGATGCGGTCGATGCCGACGATCGAGAGGAGCACCGCGTGTCGCACGCCCGCGTCGGCGGCGGACGACAGCAGGTTGCCGGTCGCCGCGGTGAAGAACTCGATCGCCGCGCTCGCCTTCAGCGTCTCGATGCTCGCGACGTCGATCACCGCGTCCGCTCCGCGCAGCGCCTCGGACAGCCCTCTCCCGCTCACCAGATCGACGCCGGTCGAGCGGCTGAGCACCACCGCGTCATGCCCCGCCTCCCGGACCGCGTCCACGGTGTGCCTGCCCACGACGCCGGTGCCACCGGCGACAGCGATTCTCATGCGTGCGTTCTCCTTCGTCTCGGGAATGGTCCTGCCTCTCCGACGATGCAGCCCGCCCGAATGTGAGGCGATCGGCGACATCCGCCGTGCCCGCGTGCGTCGCGCAGGGCCAGGATAGGAGACGATGGACGACCTCGAAGCCCCTGAATCCGAGCGGCGACCCCTGCTGGCCCTCGCATACCGCCTGCTCGGCACGGTCGCCGACGCGGAGGACGCCGTGCAGGAGACCTACGCGCGCTGGTATCGGATGTCGCCCGCGGAGCGAGCGGCGATCGTCAACCCGGCCGCGTGGCTGACGCGGGTCGCCGGGCGCGTCTGTCTCGACGTGCTCGGATCGGCGCGTGCCCGCCGCGAGACCTACGTCGGTCCGTGGCTGCCCGAGCCGGTGCCGCACGGTTCCGCGTTCGCCGGGCCGCCGCACCCCGACCCGCTCGACCGCGTCACCCTGGACGAATCCGTCGGCCTGGCGCTGCTCGTGGTGCTGGAGTCGCTCACGCCCGCCGAGCGTGTGGCCTTCGTGCTGCACGACGTCTTCGGCGTGCCGTTCGCCGAGATCGCCGAGACGGTCGGACGCACCCCCGCCGCGGTCCGGCAGCTCGCCTCGCAGGGGCGCCGACGCGTGCGGGCTGGGCGATCCGGAGTCGCCGACCGAGCTCAGCACGACGCGGTGGTGCGGGCGTTCCTCGGCGCGGCGGCCACGGGTGAGTTCGACCGGCTCGTGAGGCTGCTCGACCCCGACGTGGTGCTCCGCTCCGACGCCGGAGGCAAGAAGTCCGCGGCACTGCGACCCGTGGTGGGGGCCGACCACGTGGCCCGGTTCGTGCTCGGCATCGCGCGCCGAAACCCCGAGGCCGAGGTCGCCCTCGTGTCTGCGCCGGACGGGCTCGCACTGCTCGCGACGCTCGATGGGGATGCGGACGCGGTGTTCTCGTTCGTCGTGCGCGGCGACCGGATCGCCGAGGTCTTCGCGGTGCGCAACCCCGACAAGCTCACGCAGTGGCGGGATCCTCGCGGTCGCTAGCATGACGAGGGTGACGACCCCCACCGTGCGTCCCGGTATCGCCGAGCGCCTCGCCCGCATGATCCGCCTCCCCACCGTCTCCGCGGAGCTGGACGAACGCGGCCTCGCGCCGTTCGAGGAGTTCGCGGCGCTGCTCGCCGAGCTGTACCCGCGCACGCACGCGGAGCTGACCCTCGAGCGGCACACCGACCTGGGGCTGCTGTTCCACTGGGCGGGCACGGGAGCGGTCACGGGCGGACCCGTCGTGCTGATGGCGCACTACGACGTGGTCCCGGTCGACGAGAGCGACGCCTGGACCCATCCGCCGTTCGCGGGGGTGATCGCCGACGGCTCGGTGCACGGGCGCGGGGCGCTCGACGACAAAGGGCCGCTGATCGTGGTGCTCGAGGCCGTCGAGAACCTGCTGACCGACGGCTTCCGCCCGCCGCGCGACGTGTACCTGTCGTTCGGCGGGAACGAGGAGACCTACGGGCGGGCGGCCGAGGAGATCGCGCGGGTGCTGCGCGCCCGCGGCATCGTGCCGTGGCTCGTGGTCGACGAGGGCGGGGCGGTCGTCGACGCACCGCTGCCCTTCGTCCCCGGGCGTGCCGCGATGATCGGTGTCGGCGAGAAGGGCGTGATGACGCTGCGGCTCTCGGCGCGCGGCGACGGCGGGCACGCCTCCGCCCCACCCGCACTCACGGCCGTGCGCCGCGTGGCCCGCGCGGTC
>NZ_SSDQ01000002.1:0-348 GCF_004794315.1 Microbacterium sp. PF5
CCTTTGGGCGCCTCCGTTACACTTTAGGAGGCGACCGCCCCAGTCAAACTGCCCACCTGACACTGTCTCCCGGGTCGATAAGACCCGTAGGTTAGAATTTCAATACAGTCAGGGCGGTATCCCACCAGCGCCTCCACCGAAGCTAGCGCTCCGGTTTCAATGGCTCCCGCCTATCCTGTACAAACTGTACCAAAATTCAATATCAGGCTACAGTAAAGCTCCACGGGGTCTTTCCGTCCTGTCGCGGGTAACCTGCATCTTCACAGGTACTATAATTTCACCGAGTCTCTGGTTGAGACAGTGCCCAAATCGTTACACCTTTCGTGCGGGTCGGAACTTACCCGACAA
>NZ_SSDQ01000112.1:0-1005 GCF_004794315.1 Microbacterium sp. PF5
CCCCGAGATCGGGCTCGTGCCGCAGGACCCCGCCACCTCCTTGGGCTCCGCCTCCGGGCCACGCGCCTCGGGTCCCGGCGTCTCCGGACCCGCCTCCGCCTCCGGCCCCGCGTTCGCCTCCGCCTCCGCCCGGCACGAGAGCGCGGCGTCCGGGCCGCGCGAGGCCGCCCCGGAGGCCGCCGCCGGGCACAACGTCGACCCCTCGTCCGAGGGGGACGCTGTCCCGAAGCCCCACGGCACCGCGGCGGAGGACGCACCGTCGCTGCCGCTCGCGCGGCGTCGCCGGGCGTCGATCGTCGTCGCCGCGGCCCTCGCACTGGTGGCGGTCGGGGTGGGAGCGGGCTGGGCGCTGTTCGCCCCGCGCGACGCCGCGCTGCCCTTGACCGCCGCGCAGGAGCAGCGCCGCGCCGAGCTCGCGGCCGAGGACTACGACCGGGGATCGGTGCGGGCGGTGGCGCAGAGCGACGACGCGCTCGCGTGGTTCGCGACGCAGGACGACGCCCGGCGACTGTGCCTGGTGCTCGATGTGGGCGACCGCTCGCAGTCGACCTGTCTGCCCGCGGACGACGCCGCGGACGGCATGAACGTCACGGTCCCTGTCCCGATCGACCCGCCGGGCGACGAGGGCGGGGCCGCGGTCGAGAACGTCGTGGCCACGCTGCTGCTGTCGGTCGACGACGAGCCGATGGTGAGCATCCAGCGCTGGAGCATGAACTCGTCGGTGCTGTCGCAGTTCGAGGGCGAGCAGCGCACCAGGGCCGAGGAGCTCCTGGCGGACGGCTACGAGCTCGGGCTGTCGCTGGTGGGGTTCTTCCACGGGGAACCGGTGTGGCTGGCCGACCGTCCGTCGGACACCGGTGTGTCCCTGCGGTGTCTGATCGTGGATGCCGACGCCTCGCGCCAGTGCGCCCCGATCAGCGAGGCCCTGGAGTCCGGGCTGGGGGTGCAGGTGGTCGACGTCGATCAGGGCGAGCTGTGCGGTCCGACTCGACATCGCCTCCATGC